>CAIXME010000200.1 GCA_903920425.1 uncultured Pirellula sp.
CGAAGGGGAGATAGTCCAGGAAGGACGCCTGGAAGAACTCATCTCGCAACCTTCCAACGAATACGTCGCCAAATTTATCAACGCCCAACGGATCCCAACAGCATGACCAACCGGCTACCCATCCTCATCGCGCTCGCATTGCTCTGTTGCTTTGGCAGCCCCTCGGTCGCTCAAGAAAAGCCCAAGGTTCGCGTCGGGTCAAAGAGCTTTACCGAATCGGTCATTCTCGGTGACTTGCTGGCCCATCTCGCGGCCGACGGGGGTGCTGAAGTGGAGCATCGCTCGGAGCTTGGCGGAACGCAAGTGCTCTGGAAAGCGCTCGTTGCCGGCGATATCGATGCGTACGTCGATTACACCGGCACCATCCGCGAAGAACTGCTCGCGGAAGCGATCCGGCAAGGAACCGAAATTCGCAGTGAAGCCGACATGCGGGCTGCTATGGCAAAAATGCACGTTACCATGTCCGAGCGCATCGGTTTCAACAACACGTATGCACTGGGAATGCGAGATGATATCGCCAGCAAATTAAACATCTCCAAAATCAGCGACCTGCGAGATCACCCAACGCTAGAACTGGGAATCAGCGACGAGTTTATGGAGCGCAACGACGGTTGGCAGAAACTTGCTGCCAAATACCGTTTGCCACAAAAGAAGATTAGCACCATGGACCACAACCTCGCATACCGAGGCCTGCAACATGATGCCATCCAGATCACCGACGTGTACACCACGGACGCTGAAATTGAGTATTACCATCTGCGTGTTCTCGAAGATGATGCTGGATTTTTCCCGACGTACTACGCAATGATCCTCATGCGAGACGATCTCGCCGAGCGAGCACCCAAAGTAGCACAGTCGATTCTAAAACTAGAAAACGCCATCGACTCCAAGGCCATGGCGTCGCTCACAGCCCGTGTTCGACTCGATCGTAAACTAGAGACCAACGTAGCGGCCCAATTTCTCAACGAGAAGTTTAGCTTGAATATCCCTTATGTCGCCATCGGCTTGGGCGCACAGTGGCAACGCTTTTTAGCTCGGCTGACTCGAACCACGTTGGAACACATGTTCCTAGTCGTCGTATCGCTGGGACTCGCGATCGTCGTTGCTATCCCTCTCGGGATTCTCGCGGCAAGAAATGAGACCTTTGGCCAATCGATCCTTGGCGTGGTCGGTGTTATCCAAACGCTGCCTTCGATGGCGCTCTTGGTCTTTATGATTCCTCTTTTTGGATTGGGACCTCTTCCAGCGATTGCAGCCTTGTTCTTCTACAGTCTGCTTCCGATCGTTCGGAACACGTATGCCGGGATTACGCAAATCCCGAAAGCGACAATCGAATCGGCAGATGTCCTTGGGCTTGGGACAGGAGCAAGGCTGCGACTGGTCGAACTGCCGCTTGCATTGCCATCGATTTTAGCAGGCATCAAAACGGCAGCGGTAATCAATGTAGGCACCGCGACTATTGGCGCACTGATCGGAGCCGGAGGGTATGGAGCCCCTATCTTGACGGGCATTCGGCTTTCGAGCATTCCGTTGATTTTGCAAGGAGCAGTGCCCGCAGCCATCCTCGCCTTGTTCGTCCAATTCGGCTTTGCACGGCTAGAACGCAAATGCGTTTCCCCAGGATTGCAAAGCAGATAGTTGCGAACTTTGAACACCACCTGGCCTGGCCCGACAATCGCGTGTCTGGATGGCCACCAGGATAGGCGGATATTGCCAACGACATCGGTTAGAAGCGTTCCGGATTGGAATCGCGGGGAACATTGCCTCAAGTATGTGCGGAGCGAGCGTCACTCGATTAAACGGATTGGCCGTTGATGCCAACGAGTTGGTTGGAAGCGTTCTGGTTGGAATAGCTAGGTCCGCACACACAAGTCGGGAAAGTTGAGAACTGAGATAGCAAGTGCATGGAGGTCGAGCTAACGATGGAC
>CAIXME010000201.1 GCA_903920425.1 uncultured Pirellula sp.
GCATCGACGGCGATCAAATCCGTTGCCGGAAAGAAGCGTGGCATCGTCCGCATAGTGGGATTCCAAGGTTCCGAACGCGCACTGCGCGGAGCTGTGGCAGGCGCTGTTATGGGCTGCGTCGGGCAGGATTTGTTTCGCAAAGAAAAGAGTCTGCACGCACCCGATACCGTGCAATGGCATGGCGTTAGCGACCAGCTGGTTGCCTCGGGCGATGCGATCGGGCAAGCCATCAATTTGACGCGACGACTGGTCAATTTGCCGCCCAATTATCTTTATCCCGAATCGCTCGCAGCAGAAGCGGTCCAACTGGGAAACGCCAATTCCATGGTTGTCGAGGTATGGGATAAAAAGAAGCTCGAACTCGAACAATGTGGCGCTCTGCTTGGGGTCGCGCGAGGGTCAATACGGGATCCGCGACTCGTCGTACTCAAATACAACGGAGGCCAATCGGACTCGGCTCCGACGGTGTTGGTAGGAAAAGGGGTCACGTTTGATAGTGGCGGATATTCGATCAAGCCCACCGATGGCATGTTGACGATGAAGTGCGACATGGCTGGCGCCGCCACCGTTTTAGGCATCATGAGCGCAGCCGCTCAATTGAAAGTGAAGCACAATCTCGTCGGTGTCATTGGACTGGTGGAGAATCTGATCTCGGGCGATGCGTTCAAGCTTGGCGACGTGTTGACCGCTCGCAATGGCAAAACGATTGAGATTCATAACACGGACGCAGAGGGTAGACTGGTTTTAGCCGACTGCCTGGATGTCGCACTTCAACATAACCCGGCTCGCATCGTGGATTTCGCTACCTTGACCGGAGCATGTGTGGTTGGGCTCGGTTTGGAAGTATCGGGATTGATGACGAATGATACACAGTGGCAGTCCGAGATTCATGACGCCGCCAATGCTTGCGGCGAATATACATGGCCGTTGCCCATGCATGCTTTCTACACGGAGCAAATTGCCGGCAAGATCGCAGATATCAAGAACGTCGGCGAGGGTCGATATGGAGGCGCTATCACCGCAGCCAAATTCCTCGAAGAGTTCGTCGACGGCAAACCTTGGACTCACATTGACATCGCAGGACCAGCGTTCCTCGACAGTGCCAAGCCGTGGTGTGACGCGGGCGGTACTGGTACGCTCGTTCGCACCTTTGTCGAAATGCTAATGGACAACTAGCCTCATGCGATTAAAAGCGACAAAACTGTTTAAGGATTTCTTTGAGAGTGAAAAGTCAGGTGGATTCACCTTGATGTTTTTCACGCTGGTCGCTTTGGCGATCGCAAACTCTCCGCTTGGGCATCACTACGAGCATTGGTTGCATACCAAGTACGCAGGGCTGTCGCTCGAGCACTGGGTCAATGATGGCTTGATGACGATCTTCTTTTTCTTGGTGGGGCTTGAGCTGGAGCGAGAGATCTACGCGGGAGAATTGAGTGATATTCGCAATGCCGTGTTGCCTATCTGCGCGGCGCTGGGCGGAATGCTCGTGCCAGCCGGTATTCACTATGCGATATGCAGGGGAACAGAGTACCAAGGGGGAGCTGGAATTCCCATGGCGACCGATATTGCGTTCTCGCTGGGGGTGCTTTCCCTCGTGAGCAGTCGCGTGCCATTCTCGCTAAAAGTGTTCCTGACGGCATTGGCGGTTGCAGATGATTTAGGAGCGGTCATCGTCATCGCCATTTTTTATACCAAGACCATTTCGATTGCTTATCTCGGTGGTGCTTTAGGGATTTTTGCAGGGCTATGTGTGGCCAATCGGATGAAGATCGATGCCATATGGTTCTATTTGCTGGGTGGCGTTTGCATGTGGTACTGCATGTTGCATTCAGGGGTGCATGCGACTTTGTCTGGGGTTCTGCTCGCCTTTGCGATGCCGTTTCGCGATGGTGACGAATCGTCGTCATCGTATCGATTGCAGCATTGGTTGCATCGACCGGTCGCGTTTATCATCCTGCCCATTTTTGCTTTAGTGAATACATGCATTCCGATCGGGGCGGATTGGGCTTCGGGATTGAGCCAGCCCAACAGCATAGGAATATTCTTGGGCTTGGTCGTAGGGAAACCGTTGGGAGTGCTTTTGTTCAGCATGCTAGCCGTAAAAACGAAGCTTTGCAGATTGCCATCGGAGCTTAGTCTTTCTCACTTGATGGGTGCTGGATTGCTGGCTGGCATTGGATTTACGATGTCGATATTTGTTTCGCTTTTGGCGTTTGAGGACGAACTGCTGATAAACAATTCTCAGGTCATGGTTTTGTTGGCATCGTTGGTCGCAGCGACGCTAGGTTATCTTTGGTTCATGGCGTTTGTACCGTTGAACAACGCGATCAAGAAATAGTGTCCCGATTCGATGGCTGTATCTCAAAAGAAGGCGCAATGAATTTCGCTGCCTTGTTCCAAGCCGAGACGAGCATCGAATGCCCAGTCCTATTAGAAGCAAACGGCGCGATACAATGACCGAAGGGACGGATCGCTTTTCAGCGAACCATCCCTTTGGTTTCCCCCTGCCTCTCGTTCACAGCTTTCGCTGTCTGCTTAAAAAATCCGTTGTAATCATTTTCCCCATGAGAATTTTGGGGTCGCTTCGTGACTTGCTCGCTTCTCAGGGAGGTCGTCTACTTGGGGGTTGTCCCGTTCAGGTTGTATCTGTTCTGGTTGCCCCTTGCCGTTCGTGGCAGGTGCCATTCCGGGACGAGCGGGTTTGGCTGCCGCGTTGGCGGTACCTTGAAACTGTTCGAATTCGCCTTGGCTGATGACTCGAGGTCGGCTTGCACCGTAATCTAGGTAGCGAGCGGCATCGCGTTCACGAGCACGTTCGTGTGCATCCCAGTACGCCTTTTCTGGCCACAGTCCCTCTTCAAGACGAATGTTGTTGTATTCGAGCAACGATCCCTTGATGGTGTGGATATCGACGAGCGATTTATTGTATTCGGTCAACGCACGGATGTAGTTTTGGCCAGCGGTAGCTCGGCTTTGTTGAGCACGGAGCAAATTGTCCAACGCGGAGTCTTGGTTCGAGTCACCTGCGTTGAATCGATCTTGCCATACTTCCACAAGTCGTTGTGCAGAACTCAACGCTTGCAATTGCTCAGACATCTGCTTGTGCAAGCTGTCGGATTGTTGCCACAATTGCGAGAGCTTGTTGATACCAGCCAATTCCTTGGTCTCAAGTTTGCGACGCTCGGTTACGAGTTGCAGCTGTTTGTTGGTGATGTCGTTAAGTGGACGTCGTGCCCCGAATGCGTTGGGGGTAAATTCCAATCGCAATGCACCTTCTTGATAGTTGCCTCCGAATAGTTCTTCGAAAGCACTGGCAGTTCCGCCACCGCTTGGGAAGGCAGGATTGCCGCCATCTTTGTTGATCAGCGAACCACCCACTCCAAGCCATCGGTATAGCATCGAAATGTTCACATCAGGAAGAGCTTGATTGCGTGCCGAAACCAATTCCAACTCTCGTTGTTTGATGACCCATTTTTGCATACGCAATTCGTTGCTTCGGGTCAGCAGTTCGGCTTGGATCTCTTGCCAATCGAATTCTGCCAAGGAGAGTGTTGGCTTATCGCTAGGTCGAACCAGTCGTCCATCGCTTGGAGCCCATCCCATCAGCATACGCAGGTTTTGCTCACGGCCGAAGAGACCAGGATCGTTACCTGGACCACCGCCAGCGATGGCTGCATTGTGTTGTGCTTCGAATTGGTGCAGCGTTGTGCTTGCTTGGGCTTCTGCGTAAGCAGCTTGACCAGCGATCTTCAGTTTGTCCGACGCGATTTTGTATGCGAGGGCTGCACTGTCACGAGCTGTTCGTGCTGTGTCGACGTTGTAGTATGCGGCGAACAGATCCCAATAAGCGAACTCGACGTCACGAACGAGGTTTCGTACACGCTCTTCGTATTGAACGATCGACATGTCCTCATTGATCCGAGCCAAGACGACAGGGATACGGTTCACCAATGTTCCGCGACCGCGAAGCAATGGGTGCTGAACTTGAGCTTCGAAAATCTGTGTGTAATCGCTCGGAACGGCCCGTCCAAAGTTCCCTGCACCGGACGATTGCGTCGGGATATTGTTGTTTCCGTAGATGGTCTGCGATCGGATCGTGCTGACGCCGCCGGTTGCCATTCGCTTGGACAACGACATTTGTGCCGTCGTATCTCGCGACATGAATTGCTGAGGATTGAATACGTTGCCCGCCCCGACGTTACGAGCGCGATCGGTGGTGTTGAACGAGATGAATGCGTTGAACTGTGCATCGAACTCGCTGAGTGCATCTTCGACTCCGCCCACTTGGTTGGCGCGAGCTGCACCACGTGGCAGAATGCGGTTGCCGTTTTGATCGATCACGAGCCCTTGCGAGTTCGTGGTGGTGGCTGCAATTGCCACGTCGTTCACGGACGCCAATTGTCCCGAAGGACTGGAATAGATCGTCGATGCCATGTCGGCATTTTGACGTTGGGTTCCTGGCAGAGCTTGTACGATCTGCGTATTCACCAAAGCATAGGCGATGCACTCTTCGAGAGACAAATCGAGGTACTCAAAGTTCTGGTTGTCCAACGACAACGGAACTCGCGATTGACTCGCTTCTACAAGCGGTTCGCTCTCGATGTCCGGATACTCGATATTTTGGGCGCGATCGATGTAGTGAGCTAGATCTCCGCGTTCGCCCAAAAAGAATGGCTGTGTAGGGTGGCAACCGGCGAGCGAAATGCAGCCGATTTGCAAACCAGCGAACCATCGATAAAGGTAGCGTTTCATGTGCCAGGAGGTCCCGTCTGTCGACGTGTTTCGAGCCGCGTTGACATTCGTGCATCACCTAGGTGCGTACGCTGTCTAACGTCCCATTCCCCATCGCTACTTAGCAATAGGAAATGAAAGCATTCGCTTTTCGATACTTGTGTTAGGTGCCCCCCTAACGCACTCCCACTTCTAGTCAGGATCCAAAGAACCGAACTAGATGAACGAGTACACCTGGGTTATCGGCAACTAGCCTGGCAAGCTTTAACGGTTAGTGAAAGTTTTCCGGATTCTTCTTGAGGGCGAAGTCCACTGAGCAGCAGCGACTCTAGAAGATCTCTTTAAAGAATGCTTGCATTGCATTCCAAGAGCGTTTGTCTGCTGCTTCGTTGTATGCTGCACCGCGAGAGTTGTCGTCGCCGGCCATCTTTTGGGTAAAGGAATGGACTGCGTTGGAGTAGTAGATCATTTGCCAATCCAGTTTGGCGTCATTGAATTCCTTCTTCATGGCATCGATTTCGGCAACGGGAACGAAGGGGTCGTCTGCACCGTGGCATATAAGTAGTTTCGACCGGATTTTCTTTCCGTCATCGGGTGTTGGAGAATCGAGGCCACCGTGGAAACTGACAACGCCGCGTACGTCGGCTCCCGTCCTGGCCAACTCGATGACCCCTGTACCGCCAAAGCAGTATCCAATCGCAGCAAGTTTGTTCGACGCAACTCCTTTGGTTTTTCGAAGTTGTTCGAGACCGAGAGTCAGTCGTTGGCGATACAAGGCTCGATCGTTTTTGTATTTGCCAGCAAATTTTCCGGCCTCTTGGATGTTCGCTGGTCGGCTGTCTTTTCCGTAGATATCCACTGCGAACGCGACGTAGCCAAGTTCTGCAAGCTGCTTCGCGCGACTCTTTTCGTAGTCCGTCAGGCCGAGCCACTGATGCACGATCAGGACGCCAGGGAGTTGTTTCCCTTGGCTAGCATTGATTTTGGCCTCATCCCAAGCCACGTACCCCTCGAGTACCACGTCACCATCTCGGTAGATGACCGACTCGGTTTTAACTTCGGCAAATGCCGACGGGGTGATGGCGGTCAACGCCGTAAATGCAATCAATCCTAAAACGGCTCGCATAGGTGAAATCTCCTTGATGGCGGTGTCTTGATAAGTCTGTTTTGTGTGTATGCGTGAGTGAAATAGTCTAACGCATTGGAATCGAGAGGCTAGGACTTGCAAACACTAAGCCCCCCTCGTAGCGGAAGACGTAAATCTCTCGTCACGGAGCCTTTATGCCTGGCGATTCCCATTTGCGCCGACCGTCATTTTCATCCAGCTATACAGGCGAAACTCGGACATTTCTCTGCTACACTATTTCTACGTACTGCTGGCCAGAATCTATCGTCCGAGACTAATTTTTCTCAATGCTCGTCGGCAAAGGCTGACCCAAGGGGATACCAATGAAGTTTATGTTTCTAGCTGTGACTTACCTGGCCATCGTCTTGGTAGGGGGTGAAAACAATATCGAGAGTGGTGCTCGATCGCCGGAGATTTCGGTCAGTGGATGGGGCGGATTGATTGATCCGGACGGCGATTGCAAGTTTACGATCGAGATGGGCAGTCTCCGCATGGGGCTGCCGGGTTCTGACCACTCGCTAGGGTACGAGCGGGGCGTGATGAATGCGCCTCGGACGATTCGAGGGGTCGAGGGTGACTTCATAGCTCAAGTTGAGGTGTCCGGATCGTTTCCTGCTGGTGCGACGAGCCTGTTGTCTAATCGTCGGCCATTTCATGGAGCAGGGCTGTTGGTCTGGTTGGATGAAAAGAATTACATCAGGCTTGAAAGGGCCGAGCTTGTATTCGACGGGCAAAACATGTCCTACGCCAACTTTGAATGCCGTACCGACGGCGAGTTTGTTCGCAAGGGCGACGCTTCTGAGCTGCCTCTGCCGGAAGGGCCGATGCACCTACGGCTTGAGCGACGCGAAAGTACGTTGCTAGGAGAAGTAAGCTCCGATGGGGTTCACTGGACAGCGATGGCGCCGATCACGATCGAATTGCCACAACAGGTTTCGGTGGGTGTGGTTGCAAGTCATAACACTTCGTCACCGTTTGAACCAGAATTCAAATCGTTCAAGGTGTACACGTTGCAAGGCAAGTAAACGACAGGGCAAGTAAAGGCGACCTGTGTGTTTGGTTGCGAAGGTAGCAGCCAGTGTTCGGCCGTTCAAGTTTTGTGGTTCACACAGAGCCACAAAGCCACAGAGAAAAGTCAGAAGCGAAAATGAATTCCTGCTGTTGCTCTAGCAGTTAGAGAGTTATTTGTATCACGATCCTGCGTCATCCATGAATGTTCGTTTCAAATGGCATGCAACAATAATTCAAGCGTTTTCATTGCGCTAATAATCTGCTTGTTCCAATGGGGCGAAGTTAATGCCCAGTCGGATGGAGTGGTTCAGAGCTATAAGGCCTTGGAACTAGCTGCTGAAAAATGGCAGCGTTACACGGTATGGGATGGTCCTGATCAGCGGCGGGTTAAATTGACCTGGACTCTTGACGGTGGCCAGCGAGAGGACCAACGCATAGTTCACGGCGCCTATTACTTGCGGAGTTACTCAGTTCAAGCAGATGGTAAGAAGCGTTCATTCATTGCGATTCGGAATCCAGAATACGCAACCTATTTGGAAAGCCTTGCTGGTGAATGGAAATTGCTCGATATCGCATATCCCAGCGAAGATACCTACCAGAAATATTCTCGAGAAGCAGAAGCTCCGTGGTTAGCTCCATTTTTCTTACCAGGACAAGGTAGTATCGTTGAGTTGATTCGAACGGGCTCGATTGCATTATCCGAGGCGGTCGCAATCAAAGAGCAGCGCCAGACATACCGGTTTTCATTCAGCCAGGGAACTAGCATCAAGCGTCCGCTTTCCGCTCTAGAAATCGATGCATCCCCTGAATTGGATTGGTTTCCTCAGCGACTTCATTGGGGTAGAGGAACAAATCTAAACACGCTCATTGCAAGCGACTTCGTCAACATGGACGGTTACTTCATACCGACTCGCATGGAGAGCATAAGTGCAAGTGCCGAGAAAACGAGTACCGTCATACAGGAATTGGTTATGAGTCAAAACTCTTCGTTTCAAACCAAGGAATGTTATTTGGCGCACTATGGGCTGGATGAAATACAGATCCCTAAAAATCCAAATAGCAGGAGGGACTGGTTGGTACTGCTCGTTCCTGCGGTCATCATATCCGTTGTCGTTGTTGTAGCATTAAAGCGGGTCTTTAAGGGCAATGATGCAGAACGCTAAAAGAGCGAAACGACGGTTCGCATTCACCGTCATCGAATTGCTGGTTTGCATCGGAATCGTTTGCGTTCTAACTGCAATGCTCTTCCCTGCCATAGCTGCTGCGCGTTCTAGCGCTAGGAAATCCTATTGTTCTATTCGCCTTCGCGAGCTTGCCCTCGCCACAACGGTGTACGAATCGGCGAATAAGCGAATTCCTCCTAACCTGACATCGGTGTACAACCAATGGCAGTTTCACTTGCTGCCACATCTTGAGCACCAGTCGATATATTCTGGTATTGTTAGCGAGGTGGATATATATCCGCAAAGTGCGTACGCTTGGATGACGATACCGTCATTTCTGTGTCCGGAAAATGCTGATTCCGAATTTCCAATGCGTCAGTACGTAACCTACTTTCTGGTGGGGAAATCAGATTATGTTGGTATTGTAGGCACAACATCGGAATTGTCCGATGGAGTCTTTCCTGCCTATGGAAAAGGTGTGGGAGGAGTTCACAGTAAAGGAATTAGATACAGTGACGTGGTAGATGGCTTATCAAATACCTTGCTGTTTGGCGAGCGTCCTCCCTCGAAGGAAGGTACCGTTGGATCTTGGCTGCGAGGCCTGACACATATGAATGCAACGGTCGCTGTTTTTGATCAAGGTCCGTTTCCAATCGGACAAGGAACGGAGCCCATGATGGGATGTGGTGAGCAAAAATTCCAATTGGGCGATCTATCGAATCCGTGTAGCGCAAGCCACAACTGGAGCTTACACGCAGGTGGTGCGCATTTCGCTATGGTGGATGGTGCCGTTTCATTCTTTTCGTATTCGGTCGAGGAGCGAGTCCTGAGAGCACTCGCAACGCGAAGTGGCGGAGAGACAGATAGCGACCGCTAAAAAGCCGTGTGTTGAGAGTTTCGCAATCGCGTGAGTGTAAGAAGTCAGGCACGTCGGTCGCATGCTTCGCACAAGTTGGTCGACTTTCGCTCCGCCGAAAGTTCGCTGACTGCAACGCACTTTCACGGAGTGAAAGGCGACCTTGCTCTCGCAATCAAGCCACACCTGGCCCTGTGCCA
>CAIXME010000202.1 GCA_903920425.1 uncultured Pirellula sp.
AAGCCACAGAGATTTCAAAAATCTATTTTGCTTTCAGCTCTTCTCTGTCCCACTTCTCTGTCCCACTTCTCTGTCCCACTTCTCTGTCCCACTTCTCTGTGCCACTTCTCTGTGCCACTTCTCTGTGCCTCTGTGTCTCTGTGTGAAAATTCGAGCCTGAACGCAAAGAGCAGAAGCCGATAGCAGAGCGAGGGGCACAGAATCCCTCGCTAACGCGTCGGGTTGTGATATTGACCATTCCTGATGAAAATCTTGGAAACACCTGCGATCAGCAATGGATTACTGGTCGCGGTAGACTTGCGTGCTCTCTTCTTTGATCACGCCGACTTCGCGTAGCTTGCTTTTGACTCGAGCCCGAACGACGTGAGTCCCTTCGCGGGTGTGCCGGACGGATAAGCGAATCAGTTGCTGATCTTTGGATTGCAGTTGAGGGATGGGCGCGAACTGGATAACCCGCTGCGACTCGCGATACTGTACCGGCGCATCGACTTGTTCAACAACGGAACCTTCTGGCAGTTCGACAGAAACCTCGATATCGTTGTCGACTCGGGTTCCAATATTGGTGAGTTTAATCAGATAAGTGGTTTTGCCGTCTTGCTCGATAGGGTCGTTGTCATCTTCGATGGAAAAGGCGAGTTCACTTTGGCCTTCGATACGAACAGGCTTTTCGAACGGCTCAGCCCGCACGGCATCGGCTTGCGATTGCATACGCAGAACATAGTCACCCTCCACAATCGGCAGCAGCGTTACCTTGGACGCAGCCGTTTTCCCGGCAGGTAGCTCGGACAATTGCCACATCACTGCGTGTTGCGACGGGATATACTCGCCGTGGTTTTCAGTCGAATTGAATTGCAATCCACTGGGCAGGTATAGAATCAAATCGACGTTTGTCGCCATCGCCGTGCCGGAGTTGGTTACCCCGACCGTATAGGTAGCTTGACGTTCCAGGTATCGCAATCGTGGCCCCTCGAGACTTGCTTGCAAGTTCGGTGCTACGACTTCGATTTGCGCCGAGGATTCATTCGATTGTGCATTGGTCGCCACGGCCCTCACGACATTGGCGACCTTGCCGGCTGAGACCGCCGTCAGTTCGATATCAAACTTATCGGACTCACCGGGAGCGAGATCACCGATCGTTCGCTCTAGGAACTTGGCTCCGGATTGGTCGCGCAGGTTTTGCGGAACGTCTTCTTGTAGCTTCACATCACGTGCTGTTCCGGTTCCCACATTCGAAACTTCGAACAGAATACGAACCGAGTCGCCTGCCATAACAACGGAATCAACCAACTGCTTCACGACGAGTTTTGGCTGCGTGCTCATGGTGCGCACTGAAGCTTGAGCTGCGAAATTGACACTCGCGACCGAGCCGATTTCGCCCTCTGTCTCGGGAATCAATTCAATGGTGAGGGTCTGTTCAGCACCAGCGGCCATTTCGCCTAATTTCCAGACGAGTCCATCGGGTCCATTTTGTTGGGCCTGAGGTGTGGTACGAACCAGCTTTGCACCTTTGGGGACCGAATCGATCACTTGCACATCAAACGCAGAGGCGTTGCCTACATTGCGCACGAGGAGTGTGAATGTAGCGGGAATTCCAACTTGGACTTCGTTGGGCGCCCTCTTTTGGATTTCCATGCTTGGGTTCTGAGAGCCGTCCAATTGCCGTCCCCCAGGCGCTGCACTGGAGAAACCGTTTGTTCGTACGGGCGATCCACTGATCGGTTCCGATGAATACGGTACGTCGTTGCGAGGATCGCGAGAGGATACCGAAGTCGGCATTGGCTCCGATTGTCGTGCGTTAGTGTTGGGCGATGTCGCATTCGAATTCATGCTGGAGGAGCTTGCCGAAAAGTTGGGAGGCAAACTCGTCGACGGCAAGCTCGATGCTGGCCCACCCGATTGGTACCCAAATGATGGTGGGGGGCTAGTCGGTCCGGCCGAAAGAGTCGACGGCGAACCGGTTGGGTAGGCAGTTGAGGTCGGCAAGGACGGTTGGGGCAAACTCGGGATGGCCGATGGCGATGAACTGGATAAGCCACTGTTGGCCATTGGATTGTTTAGGGAAGGACTACCATTCGAAAGCGGGCTAGTAAGAGCCGGATTAGCGTTGCCAACAGTGTCCATGTTTGTTGGATTGCTGTTGTTGAGTGTCGGGGCGCCGAATGTAGCGACCGCTTGAGGTATGGCCGACTCAAGGGCGTTCGGTGTACTTCTACCCTGGGCTCCGGCGTCTCCCAACGAACCTGTCGCCGAGTTTGTGCTTGGTAATGGCGATGTAGGTAATGGCGATGCAGGTAGAGGCGACGTCGGCAGAGCCGGTATCGTGCGCGGAGAAACAGGCAGGCTAGCGGAGCCCGGATTAAACGGTGTGCTCGATGGACTAGCGTTCAGATCTTGAAGCCCCGCCACGGTAGGCGCTGGACCGCTTGGATTGATTCCAAGTTCTCTGAGGGGAGGCGGTTCGGCAAGCGTTGAGCTTGGGTTTGCGTTTTCTTGGTTAGCGCTATAACTCGTCAAAGATGCTCGCGCCGGTGGCAATCGCGGCGGGGCAGCCAAAGGAACAGGATCGGAGTCATTGCCTCGAACGATGGTTGGCAACGGAGGCCAAGCTTCGGCTACGTCAGTAGAGCCATCCAACGCGTTTTCGATCGAAATTGGTTTCGCAGCTTGGTTCGCATAGGGCAAATCCGCTTCATTGGCCGTAACCTCGCCTACACGCGCATCGCGTTGAGCTACGGCCATTGCCAGCAAAACGAGCACGCCCGTTAAACCTACTGCGCCTGCTGCATAGACGAATCGCTTCATGGACCTGACATCCTTGTCCGGTATTCAAAAATATTGACACAAATTACGAGCTTTGGTTGGTCATAACAAAATATCAAGGTTGGCGGGAAGCCCAATCACTAGCAATTGATGCGATTGAACGAAAGGGCTAGAATTCGGGTTTGGTTCGAGTGAGCCAAGATACGCGAAGAACAGCGTTTCGCGAAACTTCTGTCCGACCCTATTTTTGACGGTTGCTTGCATCAACTGGAATCTAATGAGCGAATTGTGCGACTTCGGCCTAATCGGCTTGGCGGTGATGGGTGAGAATCTAGCTCTTAACGTAGAGAGTCGAGGATATCGCGTTGCGGTCTTCAATCGCACAACGGACAAAGTAGACGAGCTAATGAAGGGGCGTGCCGCTGGCAAGAACTTTGTTGGCTGCCACTCTATTGTAGAGATGGTAAAGAATCTCAAGCGTCCTCGGTTTGTCATGATGCTTGTAAAGGCAGGACCAGCGGTAGACGATCTAATCGAGCAATTGCTGCCTCACTTGGAACCAGGCGATATCATTATCGACGGTGGTAACACTCACTTTGCGGACACCGAGCGTCGGACGCAATATGTTGAGAGCAAGGGGCTACTTTACGTAGGCGCTGGAGTTTCCGGCGGAGAAGAAGGCGCACTCAAAGGCCCAAGCTTGATGCCCGGTGGCAGTAAAGCTGCTTGGGAAACGATCAAGCCTATTTTCCAATCGATCGCAGCCAAGGTTGGTCCCAAGAACGACATTCCATGTTGCGAATGGGTTGGGCCACGCGGCGCAGGGCACTACGTCAAGATGGTGCACAACGGCATCGAATATGGCGATATGCAGTTGATCTGCGAAGCGTACTTCTTGCTCAAGGAAGCAGCGGGACTCAGTAATGAGGAACTCTACGATGTATTCTCCGATTGGAACAAGGGAGAGCTGCAAAGCTATTTGATCGAGATTTCTCGCGATATTTTCAGCGTAAAAGATGATCAAGGTCGCGATGGTTACTTGGTCGACAAGATCCTCGATGTTGCTGGTGCCAAGGGAACGGGCAAATGGATGAGCCAGTTGGCTCTCGATTTGGGCGTACCATCGACATTGGTTACAACGGCTGTTTATGCTCGATCTCTATCGTCTATCAAAGAAGCTCGCGTCCGTGCATCCAAAGTGCTTGCAGGTCCTGTAGCAGGCCAGAATCCAACCTTCGACACCCCAGTCAAGAAGCTCGTTGGTGACAAGGCGACATTTGTAGAAGCGGTCCGCCAAGCTCTGTATGCTTCCAAGATCTGCTCCTATGCCCAGGGATTTGTGCAATTGCAAGAGGCGAGCAAGGAGCACAAATGGGATTTGAACTATGGCGACTGCGCTCTGCTATGGCGAGGTGGATGCATCATTCGAGCTCAGTTCTTGGATCGCATCAAAGAAGCGTTTGATGCACAGCCTAACCTAGAAAACCTCCTTCTCTATCCTTACTTCCAACAAGCGATCGAGAAAGCTCAGGAATCTTGGCGAGCTGTAATCATGGCCGCGACACACCTAGGCCTGCCTGCTCCGGCGTTTACAACCGCTTTGGCCTACTACGACAGCTATCGGTTGCCTCGGCTACCAGCAAACTTGTTGCAAGCCCAGCGAGATTACTTCGGCGCGCATACCTACCAACGAACCGATATGCCGGGCACATTCCATAGTGAATGGCTCGAACTGCGAAAGCAGCCAAGCTAGTCTCGTTGTAGAAGTCGTTATGACAAGTTCCGCTACGGTTTTGGTAGCGGAACTTGTGAAAGTTCCGGGGAATCGCCAGCAACAAATGCCTGTCCATCGTACCTGAATCGATCGACCATTAGGCTCCGCAGTCGGAAGATTCACATCTTCCGCTACGTTTTTGGTAGCGGAACTTGTAAAAGTTCCGGCGAATCGCAAACAACAAATGCCTGTCCATCGTTTCTGAATCGATCGACCATTAGGCTCCGCAGTCGGAAGATTCACATCTTCCGCTACGTTTTCGGTAGCGGAACTTGTGAAAGTTCCGGCGAATCGCCAGCAACAAACGCCCGTCCATCGTGTCTGAATCGATCGACCATTAGGCTCCGCAGTCGGAAGATTCACATCTTCCGCTACGTTTTCGGTAGCGGAACTTGTGAAAGTTCCGGCGAATCGCCAACAACAAACGCCTGTCC
>CAIXME010000203.1 GCA_903920425.1 uncultured Pirellula sp.
CTTTCGCACGTTCTCTTTCAGCCACGCTTGATCGGATATCGCAGCCGTAGCACCCGACAACGACAACGCATCCGAATTGTACGAGTCTTTGACCTTGCGTAGCGTCTGAACAATCTCAGGATGCGCAACCAGATATCCAAAACGCAATCCAGCCAGAGCGTACGATTTGCTGAGCGTCCTAGTAACGATAATCTTTGGGTTCTTTGCGATCAGACCGACGCAATGCTGGGGAGCAAAATCAACGTACGCTTCATCGACGACGACCGGGCAATCGACGGAATCAGCCAGCCGCAAAATGGAGTCATGATCGACGACCGTGCCGCTTGGGCTATTCGGATTGGGCAAGTAGATCAACTTGAGGGATTCGTCGTTGGCATAGAACTGCTGTGCCAATCCAAAGTCGCTATCGAACGACACTTCTTCGAATCGAGCCGACTGCAATTCGGCTAAGGTCCTATACAGAATATAGCTGGGATAGGGTAAACGCAGAGTTTGACCAGCACCCACAAAAGCGCGTGTTAGGATGGTCAAGCAATCGTCGCTGCCATTGCCGCACAAAATCATGTCGGGATCGACGTCCAGCACATCGGCAGCAGCTTGGCGGAAAGCAGTGCCCAGCGGATCCGGATATCTTTCTAGTCGCCCTGTCGCTTGCTTGATCGCTTCGATCACATTGGGCGATGGCGGATACGGATTCTCGTTCGTATTGAGCTTGATCGCCTTCCCGGTTTGAGGCTGTTCGCCGGGAGTGTACGGGCTCATCGCAACGACATCGGTGCGGAAATACTTTAGAAGCGAGTCAGAGGTCATTGATTCTCAGGGAAATGAGTCAATGCGAATTCAATACACTGCGAATTCAACACGCTGCCAACTCAAAACGAGTTCGAAATTCCGAAGCTATACGGCCAATATCGATTCAATTGCGAACCTCGGATAGCCGGCGATAAAAAGCTGTGTGGAAGCGGCCCTCGCACAAGAGTACGTCACTTATGGCTGCTCCACTTAAGTCCTGACCCGTTTCGCGCTTCCCCCTCGCGAGAGCCACTTCCACACAGATTTGCAATGTTCGGGAATGCTCGGATTCAAACCCGGCACGCCGTCTATCTGATCGGATTATTGCAGCGCACCCCTCAATCGGAAAGGGATATTTCCAATTTATTACCTTGTTACCCCACAATCGAAACGATTGCGCACTATCTATTGCGTTGAGGCGTGTTGGCAAAATCTCGCAGAATGCGGGAAAGTAGCCTGGAAAACCGGAATCAGAATACCGACTAACCAAAATCTCCAATTGTTCTACAATTTTCCCGCACGATTTTGAATTCCCAGTAATCGAATCCCAACCCACGCGGCCAACAATCATGCGAGCAAGCGAATCGACCAATTTGTATTTTCAGCAAGCAGCAGACCAACTGAAGACGCCCGAATGGATGCGCAAGATGTTGCTCATGCCCAAACGGGAAGTCACCGTTCAAGTCTCCTTTGAACGCGACAATGGCAGCGTTGAAACCGTCGTAGGCTACCGGGTCCAACACGACAATGCCCGCGGGCCAATGAAAGGTGGACTGCGTTACCACCCTGCAGTCGATTTGGACGAAGTGCGTGCTTTGGCTGCGTTGATGACTTGGAAGACAGCTGTAACCGAACTGCCCTACGGCGGTGCCAAAGGCGGAATCGCAATCGACCCAAAGACTCTTTCGAAAAAGGAGTTGGAGCGAATGACTCGGGCATTCGTCGATGCCATCCATGAAATCGTGGGGCCCGATACCGACATTCCAGCGCCCGATATGGGAACCAATCACGAAGTGATGTCGTGGTTTCGAAACCAATGGGAAAAATACCATGGCTTTAATCCGGCTGTGATTACAGGTAAACCCGTGGAAGAATACGGAGCGAAAGGACGAGAAGAGGCGACCGGCCGCGGCGTCGGACTTCTGGCAGTCAAACTGCTAAAACGCGTCAACGTCCGACCTGAGCAATGTCGGACCGCAATCCAAGGGTTCGGGAACGTAGGCTCCCACGCTTCCAAGTTTCTGTTCGAATCTGCGTTTCCTGTCGTGGCCGTTAGCGATCTGAGCGGTACGTACTACAACGCCAAGGGACTCAATATCCCCGAAATGTTCACTTACTCGATCAAGAATGGCAATCGGCTCGAAGGATTCACCGGCGCCGAACGCATGCCCGCGGAAGCGTTACTGGAGTTGGATGTCGACCTTCTCATTCCAGCAGCTCTCGGGGACGTCATCACCAAAGAGAATGCTTCAAGCATTCGGGCGAAAACGATCATCGAAGCGGCCAACGGGCCAATCGACCCAGAAGCGGATGCTTTGCTCAGCGCCCGACGCATCCTGATTTTGCCCGACATCCTTGCCAACGCCGGTGGTGTGACGGTTAGCTATTTCGAATGGGTGCAGAACCGCCAACACTATCGCTGGACACTCGATCGCGTGCGGCAAGAGCTGGACCATACCTTGAGCGACGCCTTTGAAAACGTATGGCAGCAATCGTCAAACCATGACGTATCCCTTAGGACGGCAGCCTTTATGCTGGCTATATCTCGCGTCCAGCGCGCTACCGAATTGGGTGGCGGAGCGGTGTAGGCCTTTACCAGCCCCCGACTCATGCAAGATCACATGGTCGGTTGGTATCGAAATAGGCATCAGACGGCGGACAGCTGCGCAAAATGGACTGTACGTGGATTGTAGGGAGACCTACCATCCGCAATCGGAGAGATTTGCTAGAATTCAGCGATCTCGAGTTTAGGAAGTCCTATTTCATCCTCTAGTCCATTGCGCTGCCGTGACCATCAACACGATCCGAATTTACAACACGCTGACGAAAAACAAAGAAGAATTCAAGACCATTGAGCCAAACAAAGTGGGTATGTACCTTTGCGGGCCAACGGTCTACGCAGAAGCTCACATCGGTCACATGGTTGGGCCCGTGATTTTCGATACGATCAAGCGATTTCTGCAATACTGCGGGTTCGAAGTTACTTGGGTGGTCAATATCACCGATGTGGACGACAAGCTGATCAACCGATCGAGGGAAAAGGGCATCTCCATGTTTCAATTGGCCACGGCGATGACCGCCGACTACCTGGCCAATTTGCAATCGCTAGGCGTAGATCAAATCGACCATTTGCCGCGTGCTACCGACAATATGGACGAGATCATTCGCTTTGTCGAAGAGCTGATCGCAAAGGATTTTGCCTACGTCAACGGTGGCGATGTCTTCTTCGACGTCCTCAAAGACAACGAATACGGCCGGCTGAGCAATCGTTCCGTCGATTCACAACAAGGTGAAGGTGGCGACGCTGCTTCGCGAAAACGTTCTCCAGGTGACTTTGCACTTTGGAAATCGGCCAAGGCGGACGAACCAAGCTGGCAAAGCCCGTGGGGCTTAGGACGTCCAGGCTGGCACATCGAGTGCTCTGCAATGAGCCGACGCATTCTCGGAAAGACCTTCGACATCCACGGCGGTGGTTTGGACCTGGTTTTCCCTCACCACGAAAATGAATTAGCGCAGAGCCGCTGCTGCCACGGTCAACCGATGGTAACGTATTGGCTTCATAACGGATTGATGCAGGCAGCAGAAGCCAAAGGCAAAGTGGGCGGGAAAAACGATCGCGAAGAAAACGCTTCGACTCCTTCGTCGACTGCTCCGACAGTCGCACCGGCAAGCAACGGCGCCGACACCAAAATCTCACGCAGCAAAGGAGCTGGCGGCCTGGCTCAACTTATCGAGCGACACACCGGTGAACGGATTCGTTTTTTCCTACTTCGATCGCACTATCGCTCGACGACACTCTTTGGCGATGAACAACTTGCAGAAGCAGGTGCGTCACTGGAAGCGTTCTATCGGTTGATTCAACGCTTCGAACGAATCACCGGCATCCATTTCTACAAGAGCAGCGACAAGGATGCGAAAAATCTCGAGATCAATCGCAAACGCGAGACGTTCGTCGCTCCGGATTCCAAGAACGAAGCCATCGTGGAGATCGTCCGCTTGCGGGAAGCGTTTCTTTCCAAAATGGACGATGACTTCAATACCGGTGGAGCCACAGGCGATTTGTTCGAAATCGCTAGGTGCCTTAACCGGTTTATCGATTCGGGGAAGCTAGAAGAAGCAGCGGGGAGAACGCCAGAGAATTTGGAGCTCTTTGCCCAGGGAATGAGCATCCTCAAAGAAATGGGCTCCATCCTTGGTATCTTCCAAAAAGCTCCCAAGCAATCCAGTTCCAACGACAATACGACCGAGTTGCTCGATGGATTGGTCAAACTGCTCATCCAATTGCGCGCGGATGCTCGCACCAAACGCGATTTTGCCACATCGGATTCTGTGCGTGATGGTTTGCTCGGAATAGGTGTTGCATTGCAGGATGGCAAAGAAGGCACTACCTGGTCGATTCAACGCAACGCGTAGATAGGCGATTAGGTCGACTCGCAATGGGGCACCATCATCATCATGATCACCACGGCCATCATCATCATGGACACCATCATGGCGAGATAAACCATAACCGCGCGTTTGCGATCGGCGTAGGGCTCAATAGCATCTATGTCGTTATTGAGTTCCTATTCGGTTTGTGGTCCCATTCGTTGGCGCTCATGGCCGACGCAGGACACAATCTGGGTGATGTTTTGGGTTTGCTATTGGCTTGGGGTGCGACCGTTTTGGTCAAGCGTTCGCCGAGCAAGAGACGGACATACGGCATGCGGCGTGCCTCGATACTGGCTGCGTTGCTCAATGCGGGTGTTTTGCTCTTTGCCGTTGGAGCGATCTCGTGGGAAGCCCTCCATCGACTTTGGAATCCCGAGCCTGTCGCTACGACAACGATCATGATCGTGGCGTCCATCGGCATCGTGATCAACACCGCGACCGCCCTGCTTTTCGTTTCGGGTCGCAAGAACGATATCAACATCCAAGGTGCCTTTCTGCACATGGCAGCTGACGCAGCGGTCTCGCTGGGCGTCGTCCTAGCGGCAGCATTGATCTACCTGACATCATGGCAATGGCTCGATCCTGTAATCGGATTGCTGATCGTCGCCGTTATCGCATGGAGCACTTGGGGACTGCTGCGAGAATCGCTGGATCTCGTGATGGATGCTGTTCCTAGTGGAATTGACCCGGACGCCATTCGCGAATACCTGAAGCAACTAGATGGCGTCGTCGATGTCCACGATTTGCACATCTGGGCGATGAGCACCACCGAAGCGGCGTTGACCGTTCACCTAGTCAAATCCTCAACGCAATTGGATGACGCTTGGCTATCCAGCGTCTGCAAAGTTCTACACGACCAGTTCGGCATCGAACACGCCACGATACAACAAGAACAAGGCGATCCAAATCACAAATGCAGTAGGTGTTAGGTGTAAGCGGTAAGGTCTGGCTTATACCTTATACCTTAATGCTCAATGCTTACTTTCTCCTGAATCGGCCTGGTGAGACGCCGAATCGTTTTTTGAATACGACGCTCATGTACTCGGTATGTTCGTATCCTGCGTGGTGTGCGATTTCGTCGAGCGACAGATCGCTTTGCTGTAGCAGTGTTCTCACTCGGTCCATGCGAACCGAAACGATCATCTCATGCGGGGATTTGCCCGTCGCTTGCACGAACTGCGACTCCAGCGTTCGACGTGACAGATGAACATGGTCCAACACATCCACGACATTGATACCATCGCAAGCATGGTCGCGTATAAATCGGATCGCAGCGGCGACGTACCGGTCCGATACCGCCGTAATGTCTGTCGATTGACGCTGAATAATACCTAACGGCTTCATCAAAATCGGGACAGGTGGATCCACTCGATTGGGTACTTTACTGCGTTGCTTGCGACTGGCCATCAATTGATCCAATAGCTCGGCCGCTTGAAACCCAGCACCGCGAGCATCGGGCGCGATACTGGTTAACGATGGATGGCAAAGGTCGCATAGCAAGGGATCATTGTCGACGCCGATGACGGCAACTTGTTCCGGTACATGTATTTCTAAATTGCGACACGTATCCAAAACGACCTGCGCTTGGATATCGTACGCGCACAAGATACCAATAGGCTTGGGCAATTCTCGCAACCATGCTTCGAGCGTCCCCTGCTTGGCTTCACGATCCCCCGAGCGCGTGTAAGGCGAATCCGTCTCGAACGAATGGTAAGCCATGTCGGCTTGGCGGCATTTTTCAGCAAATCGTTCACGGCGCCATGTGGACCAATTGAATCCACGGGGTCCACAAAAAGCGAATTGGCGAAATCCCCGTTCAAAGAAGTGATCGAATGCGAGAGTCGCTATGGCATTATCGTCGGTTTCCACCCAAGGTATCTCGGCCACGCGGCGTGAAGAACTGACGTCCACCACGGGCACATCCAGTTTGGATACCGCGTTGGCGATTTCAGCCGTCTCGATTCTGGCAATCACCCCGTCACCCTTCCACGTTTTCAGCCAACGCGGCGGTGTTGCCCCTCGCTCTTGCTCTGGCAGAAAAACCGACCAGCTATCGCGCTGCCGCAAGTACTCAATGATCCCTTCCAGCAATCCGCGGGCATAGGCATTGGATGTTTCTATGAGCAATGCGACCGACTTTCGCTGCTTTATCGCTCGTTCCACGTTTTGGGTGCTTTTCGGCATCGGATAAAAACCTCATTTTTTTTGCGCAATTTATCATGGCAGAAAAAAGGGGCGTTCGCCAGACTATAACGTGCAATAATCGACCTTTCCCTCCCCACTCTCCCCTATCTATCGAAACCATGACGCAAAAGAAGATCAATGTCGCGATGGTTGGACTCGGTTTTGGAGCCGAATTCATCCCGATTTACCAACGTCACCCAAATGCGAACGTTCTTGCGATTTGCCGACGAAACGAAGCTGATTTGAACCAAGTTGGTGATCGATTTGGGATCGCCAAGCGGTACCAGGAATTTGACAAAGTTCTCGAGGATCCGGAAGTCGACTTTGTCCATATCAACTCACCGATTCCCGACCACGCCTGGATGAGCATGCAGGCACTCAAGGCTGGCAAGCACGTAATGTGCACCGTTCCAATGGCCACCACCATCGCCGAATGCGACCAGATCTGCCAACTAGTCGCCGACACCGGTCTGAAATACATGATGGCGGAAACCGTCGTATACAGCCGCGAATTTCTGTTCATTAAAGAACTGTATCAACGCGGAGAGCTGGGCAAGATCCAATACATGGCGGCTTCGCACCCGCAAGACATGCAGGGTTGGCCAGAGTATTGGGAGCGAATGATACCAATGCACTATGCGACCCACGTGGTTTCTCCAGTTCTTGGACTTGTTAATGGTCGTGCCGAGTACGTTTCTTGCTTTGGCTCTGGTACGATCAGCCCTGAATTAGCAAAGAAATCGGGCAACTCGTATGCGGTCGAATCCTGCCATTTGAAGATCAAGGACAGCGATATTTCGGCACACATTTGGCGATTCCTGTTTGACACGGCTCGCCAATACCGTGAGAGCTTTGACGTTTACGGTACCAAGAAGAGTTTTGAATGGTCGTTGGTAGAAGGCAAGCCGCACGTGCTGCATACCGCCAAGTTGCCAGAGCATGAAATTGCCAGTGAGATCGAAGTACCAGACTACGCTCATTTGCTACCTGAGCCGATCCGCATGTTCACGCAGTCGATCCAGGACGCTGACCACTTGTCGTTCATTCAAGGTGGTGGGCATGGCGGCTCGCACCCACACCTTGTCCATGAATTCATCAGTGCTCTCGTTGAAAACCGCGATCCTTGGCCCAATGCAGTAACCAGTGCAAACTGGACCTGCGTTGGATTGTGCGCCCATGAAAGCGCAACGCAAGGTGGCCAATTGGTCAAACTCCCTGAGTTTACCTTGCAGTAGTCCATTCATTGGCACGGGGCAACCGACTTCTACGCTCGACGTAGATCGGGCTTCCCAGTGTTATCAACGCACGGCAATCGCCAGTTGATCAGGGCGGGCTTTCTCGATCAGAAGTCCGCCCAAATAGACCTTACCTCCCGATCCTTACCGGACACCATACTCATGCGTATCTCAAGATTTTTGCTTGTTACGATGTCGCTGCTCGCGAACTGCGCCTTGCTTTTATCCCTCTTGGTACCGACCGCGGTGGCGGCTGACCAGCGGGTTAAAGTAATCATGCTTGGCGACAACGGACACCATCAACCTGCGTCGCTCTACCGATCTATTCAAAAGCCGCTCGCCAACGTGGGCATCGATATCGAATACAGCGACGACGTCGAAGCGACGCTGGACTCGGCAAAGCTGGCGAGTTTCGATGCGTTGCTCATCTACGGCAACATCGACAAAATCACGGAAAAGCAAGAAGCCGCGCTCCTCGAATATGTCGCTAGCGGCAAAGGCTTGGTGCCAGTTCACTGCGCAACCTACTGTTTTCTGAATTCAGAAAAGTACATTGCTCTGGTAGGAGCTCAGTTCAAGGAACACGGAGGAGAGCGATTCTCAACCGAGATCGTTGCCCCCCAACACGAAATCATGCAAGGCTTTGGCGGTTTCGAAAGCTGGGATGAAACCTACATTCACCACAAGCACAACACGGTCAATCGCACCGTTCTCGAAGAACGCCGAGAAGGCAAACTGGCGTCTGGCCAAACTTCCGAACCATGGACTTGGGTCCGAACGGAAGGCAAAGGACGCGTCTTCTACACCGCCTGGGGACACAACATCGACACCTGGCAACAACCAGGATTCCACAACTTGCTAGAACGAGGCATCAAATGGTCCGCTGGCAGATCGCTCAAGGACGTTGCCCCATTCAATGATACGAAGCGTTTTCAAACACCAGAGATGACTTCGATTCCAGAAGGGCTTCCCAAGTTTACGTTTACCGAAGTGGGAGACAAAATTCCCAACTACAC
>CAIXME010000204.1 GCA_903920425.1 uncultured Pirellula sp.
GACGGCCGAGATATGTTGCTAGAAGTGAATGCGGTGCCTGGTTGGCGGGCAACTGCGAGCGCGTTGCAAGTCGACATGGCACAAGTTGTTCTACGCAGGCTGCATGCATTGGCTTGAGTATCGGTGGCTTGCGAAGTTGCAAGATCGCTGCTCGCAGGACCATCATTCCGTGGTCGTGCTGGCGACCAAAAGATGATTGAGACTATCACAACCCGATGCGTAACAAGATTTTTCACCATAGAGACACCGAGACACAGAGACTTCAAGTATTCATTTTTTGGATCACAACCCTTCTCCGCGCCTCCGCGCCTCCGCGTGAACCATCGAGCCTGAACACAGATAGCGCAAATAAAAAAAGCGTGAGCCAGGGACTCGCGGTCACTCGCTCACGCTTCGGATTTTGAGGATGATATTACCTTACGGTAGTTCCATGCAATCGACATGCCTGCAGGTCTGAAGACTTAGGAGTCTGCTTCGCCTTCGTCGACATCGTCGCCAGCCTCAGGTTTACCTTCAGGGCCAGAGTATCCGCCGGCCGCAATGATGGCATCGCGGATTTCGCTAGCCACGTCTTTGTTCTCGACCAAGTAGTTTCGTGCCTTTTCTTTTCCTTGACCGATGTACGTTTCGCCGTACTTAAACCATGCACCGCTGCGGTTGATGATTTTGTGGGCTGTACCCAGATCGAGCAAATCGCCTTCGAAACTGATACCGCAAGTGTGCATCATGTCGAATTCGGCGACGCGGAATGGAGGAGCTACTTTGTTTTTGACGATCTTTGTTTTGACGCGTTGACCGACGATTTCCTCGCCGTCCTTAAGTTGTCCGATACGTCGAACGTCGATACGGCACGATGCATAGAACTTCAGAGCTCGACCGCCAGGAGTGGTTTCTGGTGAACCGTATCCCATGCCGCCGATCTTATCGCGGATTTGGTTGATGAAGATGACGGCTGTCTTGCTCTTCGCAATGGCACCGGTCAGCTTTCGCATGCTTTGGCTCATCAATCGAGCTTGCAAACCGATGTGGGAATCGCCGATTTCTCCTTCGAGTTCTTGGCGAGGTACCAATGCAGCAACCGAGTCGATGACGATCACATCAACAGCATTGCTCTTTACGAGCATCTCAGTGATTTGCATGGCTTCTTCGCCACTGCTTGGTTGGCTAACCAGCAACGAATGCAATTCCACGCCCAGCTTCTTTCCCCAGCTTGGATCGAACGCATGTTCCGCGTCGATGATGGCAGCGATACCGCCGGCCTTTTGCGCTTGCGCACAAATATGGAGAGCGATCGTTGTCTTACCGCTGGATTCCGGGCCAAAAATCTCGATGATCCGTCCGCGAGGAATCCCGACTCCACCCAACGCCATATCGAGAGAGAGCGAACCGGTGTTGATGCCTTCGATTTTGAGTTGGGCTTCGCCACCCAACGGCATGATCGATCCTTCGCCGAACTGCTTTTCAATTTGTTGCAGTGTGGTTTTGAGTCCTGGCTCACGCTTTAGAATGTTCTCAAGGCCAGTGATGCGCTCTGCGGGAGGGGCGCTTTTGTCCGCTTTTTTCTTGCTTGTGCCCTTGCTGTTTGTCGATGCGGCCATACCTGAAATTCCCTTTTGCTGAATGAAGCATAAAACTGAGAGTTGGAGATTTGGTGTGCATCACGCATGCAAACAGGTTTCTCTCAACAAACCTATTTGCCACCACCTTGAGATCAATCTCTTTTTGAACCAATGGCATTCCAAATGCAGCCTAGGATGCTAACGCATTCTGGCTTGGTTCACAACAAGACCAACCAAGTCGACAGCTAAGTTTTCGTCCGTCTTTGGACACGTTTGGTCACTTAGCTGTCGAAATCTCAAATTTTCTGCTTTTTCAGCAAATCGAGAGTCCCGTCGGCATTAGCCAATCTTCGGAATCTCAAAACCGGCGCGAGGCTTTCGCGATTGCAGCGATGCGGCTACTTCGTCACCTTCGATCTTTTCAGTCTCGGGGTTCCATTTGATCGTGCGATTTACCCGTGCGGCGATGGCCGACAAGTGGCACATGTTCATGGTCTGCAAGTGCGAATAAACGTCCGAAACAGGCAGTCCGCCTTCACGGATGCATGTGTAGAAGTTCTCTTTGTGGCCTTCGTACTTCTTGCTCTTGTAGAGTGCGACCACGTCATCGGGCGTGTAAGCGTCCTTGTCCCAATTCTCTTCGATCGGCTTGCCAGTGATCTTTTCGCGGTTCACAAAAATGCGTCCCTTGGTTCCTTCGATCAAGATCCCGTTGTCGCCCCGACTCGTCACCACAATCTCAAGCCCATTAGCCATCTTGTGGATGATGTTGAAATCGTGTGACGTGTTATAGGAATTGTCTACGACAGGGAATCCATCCTTGAACTCGACTGGATGCTTGCTGTCGCTGCCATCGATCTCGACCGGACCGGTACCCTTCTCGGTCAGCTTTGCAGCCCACAATGCGATATCGATATGGTGAGCGCCCCAATCGGTGAACTTGCCACCGGAGTATTCGTACCACCATCGGAACTCATAGTGACATCGTCGTTCGATGTAATCTACTTTGGGAGCTTGGCCGAGCCACATATCCCAATTGAGGTTTGCCGGTGGACTAACCTTTTCGAAAGGACCGCCTGTCGGGCTACCGTTGATTCCGCAAGTAATCTTCTTGAGATCTCCGAGCAAGCCCTTGTGAGCCATGTTCACGGCTCTCAAAAACCGATCGCGATCCGAACGCTGCTGTGTTCCGATCACGAACACAAGATTCGGATTTGCCTTGCATGCAGCACGGATCAGCAGATTCTCTTCGAGTGTTAGTGTGAGCGGCTTTTGGCAGAACACATGCTTACCTGCTTGCAACGCCTCAATCGCAATCTTGGTATGCCAGTGATCCGGAGTAACAACACTCACCACATCGATATCTTTGCGTTCCAGTAGCTTGCGGTAATCGCCATACACATCGGCTTTGCCCTTGCCGATTCTTTCATCGTTTTTGGCTCGATCCGCGTGGTTTGAATCCACATCGCAAACAGCGACGACATCGCCGAATCTTGCATGACCCTGAGCGTCTCCCGTACCCATGCTGCCCACGCCGATACAGCCGATCGTAAAGCGATCGTTCTTCGACTGATATGCTGCCGATGCTGTTGTGTGAATGTAAGGAACAAACGACGCAGCAGTTGCTGCGACGGACGTGCTCTTGAGAAACTCGCGACGACTACGTTGAGCCATGATTGAACAACTCCGGCTGGAAAGGAATTTAAGGTTATGGTGGTCCAGGGGCACGTTTTGTGCTGCCTTTGGGCTCCATTCTGAACCATGCGCCGCAATTTAACAGTGGACGCTTGAAATAATATCCTAGGGAGCAAGTCGCTGTCGTCGCCATGTTGCATCATCACTCAGAACAAACTCAATGCGATCATGAAGCCGGTTTGGCTGCCCTTGCCAAAATTCGAATCGCTCGGGGATGATGCGATAACCGCCCCAAAAGGAAGGCCATGGGACTTCACCGTGCGAGAATTTATGCTTGATTTCCGCCAGTTTTGATTCCAGCAAGCTGCGGGAAGTCACCACACTGCTTTGTGCCGATACCCAAGCACCCAATTGGCTACCTCTAGGCCGAGTTGCAAAGTACTTGAGCGATTCCACCGTGGAGATTTTCTCGGCACGGCCGGAGATCTCAACTTGCCGATGCAATCCTAGCCACGAAAACAAAACGGACACATAGTGGTTCAGTTCTATGTGACGGGCTTTCCTGCTTTGGTAGTTGGTAAAGAAGACAAAGCCATCAAGTCCAAAATACTTTAAGAGAACGGTTCTCTGCGCAGGACGCGAGCGCTCATCGATCGTCGACAAGACCATCGCATTGGGTTCGACCAATTTGGCTGTAACCGCTTCTTGATACCACAGCTGGAATTGCTCCACCGGATTGCATCGCAACTCGGTTTCATCCAATGGCGGGCTGTCGTACTCGCGGCGTTGATCATGCAAACTGTGGTTCATTGCGATCACGTATGCAATGGTGCTGGAGGTTCGGTCATTTCGGCGAGAGCCATCAAGAAGGGTGTCATGTCTCTCCCGACCACATCTCCGATGAGGCAATCGATCAGCGTTGATCGCTGGTCCGGAAATCGTTTTGCAAAATCGGGAAAACTAAAGTCGGGGTCGTAGAACGCTCGCACGAGTCGATGAATGACTTCAACCCCTTCCCACAAAGTTGGCACGAAGCTGCTGAGCTTCGATTTGGAATAGTCCTTGTCGTTCAACGCTTGATGGATGCTCTCCGAAGCCAAATCTCCTGAGACCAAAGCCAAGAATAGACCAGATGAGTAAACCGGATCTAAAAAGCCGGCTGCGTCTCCGATCATCAACCATCCGTCCCCCACGACTTGTTCGTTGATGTAAGCAAGTTTCCGAATACCACGCAGCGGTCCAATCGACTCCGCTGCAGTCAGCCATTCCGTCAACGGCTTGCAAAGAGATACTTCTTGGGAAAAGATGTCTTCGTATTGGTTGCTGTGGCGAAAGAGATACTCCGTGCTTGCCACAATTCCGACGCTAACCACATCGTCAGGAAGCGGGATATACCAAAACCACCCTCGACCAGGCAACATAAACACAGTGGTCTCTCCCGCGTCGATTCCCGGTCTTCGATAGCCTCCGCGATAGTAAGTCCAGATGGCAGATTTGTTGAGGCCGGGAATGTCGCGTTTCAGTCCAAGTTGCTTTCCGATTACCGTCGCACGTCCCGAAGCATCGACGACCACACTCGCCGGAATGTCTTGGGGTGGTTGTCCAAATGTCTCTGCTCGCACACCGATCGCTTGAGTTCCCTCAAAAAGGATCTTGCTAACCTTGGTGTTGGAACGGATCTCCACTCCGGCTTCGCGCGCGTTGTTTTGGCACAGTTGATCAAAGTCGGATCGCTTGACCTGCCAGGTTTGTGCTCGCTCGCCATCGAGGGTCTCGGAAAAGTAGAACGGAGCTGCTTCCTTGCCTGTCGGTGCAACAAAACGCACGCTGTACTTGGCGGGAAAGTTGGATGCACGCAGTTTCGGCAGCAGCCCCAAGCGATCGAATGTGGAATAGGTGTGCGGTATCAGAGACTCTCCCACGTGATACCGAGGAAAACTCGTACTCTCCAAAATCAAGCATCGATGTCCTCGCTTTTGCAGAAGCGCAGCCGCGGTAGATCCCGCTGGCCCACCTCCAATAACCACAACATCGTATTCGCTTTTCATACCGCTCGTAGTGTTCTCAACATCGGATCTCATGAAGGTCTCCATCATGCTTTGCTGTCGGATGCCACCGCATTTTCGTGGATGCTATGGCGATGCTGCCTAATCGGCGTGATGTCGCTCGCTAACCCCAACAACTCCAAAAACTTGATCTCGTAATAACTCAAATCCAATTCCCACCATCGATGTTGCATGGTTGCCGCAGACGGATCTTCGTGATGATTGTTGTGCCATCCCTCGCCGACTGAAAGCAAGGCGACGAACCAGTTGTTGGTGCTGTCCTCGCCCGTTTCGTAGTTGCGGTAACCAAACATATGACTCAATGAATTCACCGACCAAGTGATGTGCCACACCGCCACGATACGCAGGATTGCTCCCCACACGACCATGCTCAAACCTAATCGAATTGCCGACGACAGCATCGGAGACAATCCCCACATGCTCTCCATGTCCGGCTGGAAAAAAAGGCTCAACAGCATCCCGAAGAAAAAGTAAGCCGGCACTTGGCCCAAGATGTAGTAAAACTGAAAGTATGGGCGAGCTTCCAATCGGAAGTAAAAAGGGTCCCGCAATAGATCCTTAGCAAACTTCTCCAGCCCCTGCAAACTATGCGTCTGTCTGTTCCTATACATCAACCACCCAACATGCGACCACCAAAAGCTAACCCGCGGACTGTGTGGGTCAGGTGTCTCGTCCGAATGCACATGGTGCAATCGATGCACCGTAACCCATCGTGCCGGCGTGTCTTCCATCGAGCAGATTCCCAGAATCGCGAATACACGCTCGACCCATTTGGGTGTCTTGAAACTGCGATGAGTCAGCAAACGATGATAACCAATCGTGATCCCTTGACCAAACACATGAACGCCTAAAAGGAACGTAACCATCGCTGCCCAGCTAAACAACCACGGTACCATGACCAGCAAGGCCAAGAGATGAACAGCCAAGATCGTTACCGCATATGTTTTGTTCAGCGAATAGGGAATCACCGGCGCCGGTACAGGGTTGTGATGGTTCATGCGTCATTCGGCCCTTGTTCTGATTCGAAACCAATGTTGACATCTGGAGCTGTATATCCACAATAGCGTTTCAGAGAGTTGGCGTCAAACCTCAACCTACCAACACAGGGAATAGCGGCCGCAAGAAAAGGACCGAGGAGCATGCAGACAGAAAAGTACAAACCGGAATCAATCACCATACCTATTCGCTCCCTCGCGAAAAGGGAAGCACTGACAACAGGACGAGGCTCATCCGATTCCATGATCAGCAAATCGACCTACAGCAAGCACTTTCCGAATGGGGTCTCGTGGGGAGCTGCTGGCTGGATTGCTATCGTTCATCTTGGTGCACTGGCGGCCCCATGGACATATACATGGCAAGGTTTGGTGGCCATGCTCGTGATGTATTGGTTGACCGGTGGTGTCGGTGTTTGTTTGACATTTCATCGTTTATTGAGTCATCGCAGCTTCTCCACTTTTGCGCCCGTTCGATGGCTGCTGGCCTGGATCGGTGGCTTGGCAGGCGAAGGCTCGGCGGTCCATTGGGTTGCCAACCATCGCATTCACCATGCCAAGAGTGACCATGTCGGGGACCCTCACTCACCACGAGAAGGGTTTCTGTGGAGCCATATGCTTTGGTGTTTGCAACATATCCCTGCACAGGAGCGACGTGAGCTTCATTTGCGCTGGGCGCCTGATTTGGCGAGAGACCCTGTACTGCTGTTCCTAGATCGAACCTTTTTGCTGTGGCAAATTGTTTTTGCGGCAGCGATGGCAGGATTCGGATACTGGCTCGGTGGAATGGCAATGGCCATGTCCTTGCTCGTTTGGGGTGTCTTTGTTCGGATGGTCGTGGTTCTGCATGCAACATGGTGCATCAACTCGGTAACCCATATCTGGGGCTACAAAACGTATGAGAATGGCGATGACAGCAAGAACCTTTGGTGGGTAGCCTTGTTTACCTTTGGTGAGGGTTGGCACAACAATCATCACGCGTACCAAAAAGCTGCAAACTACGGGCATCGATGGTGGGAGCTTGATACCACCTATTTGATGATTCGCGCCATGCATGGATTGGGGTTGGCTTGGAACATCGCTCCGATTCCCCAAAAGGCGATTGAAATTCTGAATCGACGCAAGACCCGTTAGTCGCTCCACGCAAGCATGCGATGGTACCTTTGTGGAATTGCGATTGCTGCCATCCTAGACAACACATTCGATCTCGAAGGGTGCTGCTGCCACGCGGTTGAACGCTGCGCCCGCAGGTCCTTGCGTCCCCGTCTCCACGAATGTGTTCTGACAAAATGAATCGCAAAGGGGGGGGCCTGACATCGAGATAGAGTCTCGGCATGAATGAAAACATGGTCCATGACCCGCCAGTGTCGCTTCCAACACGCGGAATTGTTCAAGCTCGCTACTAACGATTGCCGAAGCTGTAACGGTAAGTCGGATTTTCTTGGCCCGAACTGCGCCCGAGAGCTAGCTATTTTCATCCGTGTCGAAGAACAAGTGACTCAGCACATGACAGCATCTTCAAGTCCCAAAATGGTTTCTGCACAACGCAAGCAATTTACGGCAAAGCTGGTTTTGGCGATGGGAGCCGCAGCGGCCGTCACTGGTTGCACGACGACCCCTGGGGCACGCACTTCGATTTGGCCAACCAAGACAGCGGAATCGGCAACCTCCGTTGCTTCGTCTGCGACTGGCACTCTCGCGTCGACTACGAAGGCGGTCAAGGGGCAGTTCGCATCGATGGGCACAGCTGTTTCTAGCGCCTACGGAAAAGCAAAGACAGCGATCACTTCTCCGTTTTCGTCTGGAACCGACGCTCCAGCCGAAGCTGGGTCACCGACTAGTTTAGCGACCAAGACTTCCGTGAATCCTGAGCTTCACGTGATGAGTGGACAGCTGCATGAGTCCAAAGGTGATTATGCGAAGGCCTTGGATAGTTACAGCAAAGCGTTGGAGATCGAGCCCAAGAATCCATCCGCGTTGTTGAGCACCGCGCGATTGTACGAGCGCCAGAACAACAAAGACAAAGCGGTCGAGTTTTATCAAAAAGCCCTGGAGGTCGCCCCCAACAATGCGGCTGTCTATGCCGACTTGGGTAACCTGCAAGCTCGCAATGGCAATTTGACTGCCGCCCGAGAGCAATTGCAAAAGGCTGTGAACCTCGAGCCCAAGAATGCAACCTATCGCTCTGCGATAGCTGGTGTTCTGCTGGATTCCGGAAACGCAGAAGCGGCGATTTCGGAATTGCATCAAGCCAATAGTCCTGCCATGGCAAACTACCAGATGGCATACCTACACTTTGCCCGCAAGAACGTACCTGCTACCCAGCAATACTTGGGCAACGCGCTGCAAATCGACCCCAATCTTAAACCTGCACGGGATCTGATGGCGAGCATGGGTGGTGCCCAAAACCTGAATCAGATGGCACAGCAAGGCCAACAGACCATGCAGCAAGCTCAGGGCATTTACCAACAAGCTGGAGCCATCGGCTCCAACATCCAAGGCTTGTGGAATGGTGGAACGGCACAGTACCCATCCACGAATGCTCCCAACGGAGGGTTTTTGCCAGCTTCAGCGAATGTCGCTCCGCAATCAAACCCTACGGCCACGAGTCTCCCGACGTATGAAAACGCCTCGAACGGCGCACAAATGCTGCGACGCTAGCTATCAAAAACGGGCGAAGACGCCACCCAAAAAAGGGACGCGAGCGACCGACTTTTCGTCACGATCCGTTTAATCGACGACAGAAATCCGTTGTCGCAGACTCCGCTCTACCCGCGTGTGGAGTCGAAACGTCCCTTGTGACGCGGCCAGACGGTTCTCGGACCGAACCGTTTTGGCTGAGAAAGTACGTATTCGTTTGACTTGAGCGAAAACGATTTCTAAGATTGAGGAATACGCAACCTCGACGGATTTGCCGATTGTTGTGCTCGAATTGCTCCGAAGGTGTCCGTGTCTTTCATGAAAAAACGAAGCCAAAAACGTCGAACTTTGGAGCGTTTGGAAAGTCGTTTTCTTTGCGCAGCGGACTGGCAAAATGCCGTGAACAGGCTCGATGTCAACAGCTCTGGTTACGTCGAACCGCTGGACGCTTTGATCGTCATCAATGATCTGAATCAAAATGGCATTCGAGCACTTGCAACCAAGCCATCTGGGTATGCAGGTCCGTTGTTGGATGTGAACGGCGACGGTAGTACGAGTCCGTTAGACGCTTTGATTGTCATCAACTCGATGAATCGCGTGGACGTTGGTTCTGTAGCTCCCGCAGTGAAATTGCAAAACCAAGAAGGTGAGATGGTCGATCTCACTTCCTACATCGGGCAAAGGGCTGTGGTCCTCTATTTTTATCCCAAAGACAACACGCCAGGTTGCACTGTCGAAGCACTCGATTTCAGTATTCGTAAGCCTCAGATTCAGTCCTTGGGCGCCGAAGTTTTTGGCGTCAGCTTAGACAGCGTTGCATCGCACAACGAGTTCTCTGATGGACATAAACTCAACTTCGACATCCTCGCTGATACCGACAAACGGATCACGACCGCTTACGGCGCGTTGACCGAAATCAACGGCACACCGATCGCCAAACGCACGACCTTCATCATCGGAATCGATGGGACCGTGAAAAAGATCTTCACCGATGTTGATGTGTTGATACACGGTGAAGAAGTCGTCGCAGCGCTGCAAGCTGGCATCTAAGCCGGGAATCAAGCTTCTCTTTGAGACTCGGAACAACCCAGGGTTACTTGCCCCCTGCTCCTCCACCATTGCCAGCATTTGCGGCCGAAGGAGCAACACTTTGCTGCGACGGTGCGTTAAGACCGGTAAATTGTCCAAGACGCGGTGTCGGGGTAGTTTTGATCAAAGCGCGATGTACCAATGTTTGGTAAGCACCTGACGAAGTCGTTGGCTCAATGTCGGTTACCAAGATTTGCGGCAGTGGCCCAGTTGGAATCAATTGTGAAACCGCGAGTTGCACGCTTTCAACGCGAGCTGCGGTTTCCTCTTTGTTGCGACCTGATTTGACGTAAACAATGCGCTGGTTCGAAGGAGCCTGGGTCACGATCCACTCAATTTTGAGTTGACCAGCTTCGCTGACCGTATTTTGCTTTGAGAAGAGCAGCGAACCAAGGGTGTTGTTCTCACGCCAACCATTGTTTCGCATGATTTCAAACGGAGCCACAACAGAATTTGCATCCGCACCCCGGAATGGCTGCGGCCAGCAGTTGTTGCGAGCGTAATCGATCCCTGACTGATGGCGAAACTCTGGCCAACCCGCTTGGGTACTATCAACACAGCCTAGAATCGATCCAAAAACGAAGAAAGTGAAGATGGATCGTCGCATAGTGTAAATCCCTTTACGAATGGATCGTGGTTGATCCGTTTCTAGTATCGATCGGCGGCATAATCCGTTCACCGCCTCATCGGATTCATCGGCAGTCTTTTCCGCTCGGCATCGACATTGATGCCGTTCCTCTCGCATTCGCTGCATTCCGTAAACTCCAGTGCCGGGAATGCTTGCATTCAACGCCTGATTTTGCCCTCAAATTCTTCCATGTTTACTTAAATTCCGCAGACGGAATTTCCGATTTCAAACGTAAATATCTGCGCAGTCGTTAAACCCTGCGTCGTCGAAGACATCGTAGTTTGGAAGGGTGTAGCATGGAGTGCAAAAGCAATCACAGTCTTGGTAAGCCGTCGAGCAAAGATGGCCGAATTTCGATGCTGCCCCGCGCAACCATCCGAACGCTGTTGCATCGCGGCTTCAAAGCAACCGGTTTTGTATTTGCCGGCGTTATGCTGACCAACACTGTTTATGGTCAGTTGCGGACCGGTCGCGATACGGACCGAGAATTCTATAGTCCAACGGAATCGGTTGCCGCTCCCAAGAAGGCATCGCGAACGGTCGAAGCAACAGAGAGCAAAGTTGTCCAGGCAAGTGCGACATCGGTGCCGCAAACCAAAGCGAACACGGCGGCAAGAGTATCGTCGACCAAGTCCAAACCGGATACTAGCCGCGTGGTGCAAGCAGCTTGCAAAAATTGTCAAGCTGGAATTGCCCATTCGCATGGACCGATTGAAAGCAACCATGAATCATCCATCGTCATTGGCGGTGAGTCTGCGATCGAGTACGAGGGACAAGAAGAATCGTACGAATACATAGAACCAAGACCGCACGGTAGAACGCGTCGCGTATCGCAATCCTGTGGCTCTTGTGGAGAGTGTGATGCATGCAATGCTGGTTGCCAGGTCGGGTTCCTCGGTACCCTCTTACGACAAACTCAATTCAAGATTGAAGCAGCGACTTATTGGCCCAAGGGACAGAACTTGCCAATCTTGGTTACCACACGTAGACCGGCAGACGATCCAGCGACGGATGGTCTGATCGGTGACGCGGATACGATCAATCTATTCGGTGGCAACGAGGTGCTGGGGCAGGCTCGTCAGGGGTTACGTGGCGAGCTAGGGATGTTTTTGGATCCTGAGAAATCGCATGGCGTTTTGTTGCGATTTTTTGATGCTGGGAGCGAAACGCTAACGTACGGAAGCACGCCAGGTTCCGAGCCTGTAGTAATGCGTCCTTTCTTTAGCACTGCAAACAATGCTCAGTCCACGATTGCAATCAATTACCCTGGTAGCACCTCTGGCTCACTGAACGCCAGTGTCTCCAGCGAAGTCTATGGTGGAGACTTGATGTTTAGGAAACGGCTTGCTCAAGATTGCATGGGGCACATCGAACTGTTAGCAGGCTACCAAACAGCGAGACTAGCCGACTCGCTATCCATTTCGTCCAGTTCGACCGCGTTAACGAGTACACCAGCCCCAGCGGGTACAATTTCGCAGATCACGGATACGTTCGGGACCGTGAATCGTTTCAACGGATTCGGGCTCGGGCTCAACGGGATCATGCGAGACCGGAACTGGAGTTTGGCAGGTATGGTCAAGCTGGGCTTCGGAACGATGGAGCGTTCCGTTTCGATCGATGGTTCCTCATCGATCACCGTTCCAGGCAATCCGGCCAGTGTTAGCACCTCTTCAAGTGGACTTTTAGC
>CAIXME010000205.1 GCA_903920425.1 uncultured Pirellula sp.
CCAGGAGAGAAAGGAGATCGAGGTGACCGAAAACACAATCCTGTTGTTTGGATGGCCGAGCGATTGGTCTCGGGCGAGCGATTCCAATCAACGATTCAGCCTGAGCAATCACTGTCAGAGACCTTCCTCGGTCACTTGATGTTGACGCACGAGCACTTCAAAAACGCACCTACGCTGGATGCCGTTCGTCTGGCTTGGAATAAATACTTGCGCCCCAGCGACACGATCGCCTTCTACTATTCCAACATTCCTAAACTCTTAGCTGCACTTGATACGGATCGGCACAGGACCATCCATCTCAAAGGAATGCGACAGCCAACCAATTGCAGCAAGTCTCTGGAGCAGTTCTTGGATAGTCTCGCCGCAACACCGCAGGCGCCGTCGGAGTTGGGGAGAGCAGAACGGAGGCTGGCTGGCACGAAAGCTTTGGCGCATCATCTGCACCAAGGCCAAACGTCTTGAACGTACCGCACACGGGAGCCATTGCAATCAACAGCGTACTTGAAACTCGCTGTTCGAGAACGAGCACCAACAAAGGCTGAGCGCGAGACGGAAAGCGTTGCTTATCTTCTTGCGGTTGCTACTTGGCCTCGATCGGTTCAGCGAAGGAATCGACGCCGAGATTCATCACGGTACTTGAATGCGAAGTTTGATTTCGGACGGGTTGTGTCCCCAGTACGCGGTCTCCAGTCAGCATCGTCAAGCCGAACCAATAGTTTTCATTTTGGAAATGGTGCAAGCGATGGTTTTTCCAAAGTCGGCGGTAGAACATAGACTTCGGTACGTAGGACGTATGGATCAGGTAATGAATCCATTCGTAGTTGAGTATCAAAAGAAACGTAACGAGATTCCCAGTAATCGCAGCGTGGAGCGGAATCAGGCCGATCAAGTAGTTAAATGCCCACACCATAGGCACGCCACCTGCGAACAAGATCACAAAGTAGGTTGTGGTCAAACCAAACTTGGGATCCCACGGGTTACGATGGTGGGCTCGATGCGTCTTGGTTATTACTAGTTCCAATTTGCGTTGACCAAAGTGAAACGGCTTGAGATGTTCCAACCATGCATGAATCAACCATTCTTGAAACGGCCAAAAAGCAAGAACTGCTAACGTCACCCAGAGATCAGCCCATGTGAGGCTCGCAAAGCAGAATCTCGCAACCAAACTAACGCAACAAAGCACCAATAAAACTCGCGGACCACCATGCTGGAAAAGCCCCAGCGCTGCATTCTTCAAAGAAATTTGGGGGCCAAATCCCGGCTTTTTGTGTTCGTCCGGCAACGCATCTGCTTCCGTCCACGTGTAAGCACGGGACCAAAAGAATATGCCCATGAGCATTGCAAAATACAAACCAAACCACAGTGCAACCATCATTTCAAGCTCGCCTCTAAAAAACAAATGCGAGCCGCTCGATGGCCCCGTTACCTAGTTGTACGTCGCTTGCCCCCCTTTGGCAATCAATGATATCGACCAATTCGTGCTGTAATGCCAAAGCATTGGTGCGAGTCAGACCGCTCTTAGAAAATGCTTTGGCTATAATCTGGCAGACCAATCATTCATCCAAAACACTTCTAGATCAAGGTTTTCTATCGCATGCTTGCCCGCTGTTATTCCTATTCTGCATTGCTCGCGGCTTCACTTATTTGTAGTAACCACACATCCTTTGCTAGACAAGACACGTCTGTTACCAACGTCGCTGCAACAGCGGTATCGGACAAAGACAATGGACTGGAACAAATAACAGAAGGACGTGTTACTGGCACCATTTCGTTTCTTGCTAGTGACGAATTGGCTGGCCGGGGCACTGGTACCAACGAATTCAATATCGCTGCGGCCTATGTCGCGGCGAGGTTCCGAGGAGCCGGATTGGTCGGTGGTGCTGCGGACGGCGGTTATTACCACGAGACACTCAAGCGCTCGATACGTACGCCGAATGTATTGGCCACACTAGAATCCGCAGACTCGTCTCCTTTGGAACAGTTTGGGCTACTCTCTGGCGGCGAGCAGGACGTCAACTACTCAGGTGAACTGACTGTCTTTGATTTTGCTTCCGAGATACCTGAGTCTGGTTTGCAAGGTATCGTTGGCACGGTTTATTCAGGCGACGCTCGCGGACCAAGGCTTGCATCTCAAATAACGCGCATGGTCAACAAAGTACAAGCGGCTGGAGCCAAAGGACTGCTCCTCGCGGTCAGTGCTGACAGTGAACTCATCGCACTTGCAAAGCAGTGGCAAGAAAAAAGTCGTCCTGAGCCAACGCAAAGCAAGATTGCGATCCCCATTTTGCTAGTCTCCGAAAAGACACTCACCAATCGCAATATCAAGCTCAAGGCTCCGTCGACGATTGTTTCCGAATCACCGATGCGCAATGTCATCGGCATCATCCCGGGATCGGATCCCGTTCTGTCTAAAGAGGCAATCTTGTTCTCTGCGCACTTGGATCACTTGGGGGCTCGTGTCGGCCCTGGGGATACGATTTTCAACGGAGCGGACGACGACGCATCGGGAGTAACCGCTGTTGTGACTCTTGCAGATGCTTTCGGAGCGAGCAAAAAGCCAAAGCGAACACTCATGTTTATGGCATTCTGGGGGGAAGAATCAGGTTTGCTCGGCTCCAAGCAATTCGCAGCCACCCCAACATGGCCGTTAGATAAGATCATCGCCAATGTGAACATCGAAATGATCGGGAGGCCAGAGGCAGGAGCGAGGAACAAGATTTGGATGACTGGCTGGAACGAGTCGAACCTAGGGAAATTGATGAACGAAGCTTCGTCGGCAAAGGGCATCGACATTTTCGAACACCCTAAGTTCAGCGCCCAATTGTATCGAGCGAGCGACAATTATTCGTTTGTCGAGAAAGGTGTCATCGCACACAGTTTTTCCGCAGGCTCGCTACACGCAGACTATCACCAACCGGATGACGAATGGGATCGATTGGAGATCCCACATATGACCCGTGTCATCGAAGGTCTCTTTTACGGTTCACAGCCCTTGGCAGATGGACTAGTGACACCGATCAAGCAAAAGTGATTGATGCCAATCACAAAGAGAGTTGATTTCGACTAGGTGCGTTTCGCGGCTTCGCGAAACGTCATGAAACGGCCATGATCGGCATCCCAAATCTTCAGTCGAAAGCATGCGAGGATGTCGCGAGGATGGAGGGACGTTGTGCCAGGATGCTGCAACTCCTCCAACGCATTCATGGCCTCAGGGAGACGGTAGAACGGTATCTTGGCGTTGAGATGGTGCACGTGATGATAGCCAACATTACCCGTGAACCAATGCATCAGCTTGCTCATGCGAATATAGCTGGACGATTTGAGGGCAGCTAA
>CAIXME010000206.1 GCA_903920425.1 uncultured Pirellula sp.
CCTTTGTGACTCTGTGTGAAAAATCGATCACTGCGATACTTGTTCAGGGATCAGGCCTCACACAGAGACGCAGAACCACAGCGAATTACGCTCTCACCAAAAACTCTGTGCCTTTGTGACTCTGTGTGAAAAATCGATCACTGCGATACTTGTTCAGGGATCAGGCCTCACACAGAGACGCAGAACCACAAAGAATTACCCTCTCGCAAAAACTCTGTGCCTTGGTGACTCTGTGTGAAAAATCGATCACTGCGATTCTTATTCAGGGATCAGGTCTCACGCGGAGACGCGGAGCCGCGGAGAAATACGCATTCGCCTAAAACTCTGTGCCTCTGTGACTCTGTGGTGAAAAATCGATCACTGCATGTCTTTATCTAGACAGTAAGCGACCGAGTAGGTACCCGGTCGACTGCGATTGCTACTATGCAACGAATTCTTCTTCGCCATCGGAGCCTGGGCGCTGCAGCTGGCCAGACTCTTCGAGCGTACGCAGGATATCGACAATCTTTTGCTGAACACCTTCGACATCGCTGACTTTGACTCGACCCAAGAAGTCCATTTCTTCTTTGAGAATTTCCGCTGCGCGAGTAGACATGTTCTTCATGACCTTTTCTTGCAGCTGTGGACTTGCACCCTTGAGCGCCATCGCCCATTGGCTCGTCTCGACATTCTTGAGAATCGCTTGGATGTCTTTGTCCGCGAGCTTTTGGATATCTTCGAAGACGAACATCAAACGTCGGATCTCTTCGACAAGCTCTGGATTGTCCTTGCCAAGAGATTCGAGCACGAGCCGCTCGGTTGCGCGATCGGTAACGTTGAGGATTTCCGCGACCGCTGGGACGCCCCCAGCCTTGCGGAACGATTGGCTCATCACCAACGACATACGGAATTCAAGAGCTCGTTCGATCTCTTCGATCGCATCAGGGTTGGTTTGCCCCATTTCTGCAATCCGCTTGATGACCGAAAGTTGTTTTTGTTGAGGGAGACCATTCAATATCGCAGCCCCGCTTGCAGCCGGGATATGGCAAATCACGACCGCGATGGTTTGTGGATGCTCGTCCATAATGAACGAAAGGATATTCTGTGGATCGGCTTTCTGAAGGAATCCAAATGGCAAAGACTCGAGAGTCTGTTGCAACATGGTGAGCATGTCCGCAGCGTCTTTCCCCAACGCTTTCTTTACCAGTGATTTTGCTCGATCCAAACCACCGGACGCGTGACCGAGTGAACTGGGTTCGCCCCCGAAGAACTCAGCAATGATCTCTTCTTGAATCTTCCCCGGGATGTTGTCCAACTGCGCAATGGCGAGCGAAACCAACTCCACTTGTTTAGGTGGCAGTTTGGCCAAAAGGACAGCGGCATCGTCCTCCTCAAGTGCCATGAGGAGAACGGCAGCTTTTTGAACACCTTCTGCAATTGCATTTATTGACACAAGGCCACTCGGTTGTCGGTTGAGAACATTTTGGCTACAGTCAGCGAGGCTGGTGCGCGGTCAAGCGAACTCGAGCCAGTGCTCATCGAGCATCCTCGGCTGAAATGAACCTCGACCGTGATGATTTCCCCGCTGGAGGGCCTAACTGTTATTCCTGTTCCAACCAGGGCAACCGGCAATACCCCCACTGTCCATGATTCTCGTCCACGCCGATTTCGATCATGGTTAACCGTGGGCCAATTTGCGGAAATAGTTGGCTGCGGATTTGTGTTGCAATCCACCAAGCGATCTCTTCTGCAGTCGTATTGGTGATTGGCAACAGCATGCAATCTTCGCGAGGAAAGACCCAACGTTTCTTTCGAAACCGAACGGTAACCTCGTCGTCTTGTTCTTCCACGCTAATCATCGCGTGTTTGGTAGGAAGCAGCATATGGTGATCCAACTGCTTGACGAGCCCCGACAGTGCTTCGCGGAACGCGATAAAATCGATTACGTAGCGATTTTCGTCCAATTCCCCTTCGACTTCTGCTCGCAGTCCATAGTTGTGGCCATGGACACATTCGCAAATGTCCCCTGCGAAAGTGATAAAATGTGCAGACGAAAAAACCAGTTGTTCTTTTTGGAGAAGCACACGAAACGTTGGTGTATTCGACATAGTCCTACTAATTTTCGTTTTTGAGTTCATAAGCGAATCGAAACCCGATTTGCCTGCCGGTCGAGTGAAATCTAATTTTAGCGTACTGACAAGAGTCGGCTGAAAAAACGAAGGAACTCGTGTATTCTTAGGTGTCCCTGCCACGCCACTTCGAATTGAATGCCAATATGTCCGACGAGCCAGACGACGGTAACGAGCTGAAAGTAGATCAAGCTTTGCTTGATTTTATGCGCCGCTTTGACGCCGGAAATCCAGAGGACCGCGAGACGTTTTTGAAAGAGCATCCCGAAATTGCTGACCAATTGAGGGTTCTGCTAGAGGCGGCAGATTGGATTGAGAACATGGCGGGACCGACAGTGGCCGAATTGGCTGCAGGCGGACCGGTACCCAACGGCAGTCAAACAGGTCAATCCATGCCTTTGGATGACATTGGTCTCGATCCCAATGCGATGACACTTCCGATGCAACGCAACTCCAGCGACACGCCCAAAGCGTCGACCGCTCCGAGCTTACCTTTGCCTGGACCAATTCCAGAGCGTTCGCGGAACGCTCGCAAATCGATCTCCATCGACGATTCTACACTGCCCCCGAACGAAGCGGTCGCTGACTTTAGTCTGACGAATTTACCCAACTTGGATAACTCGCAGTCGGTGCTTCCGTATCGTTTTGGCGATTACATTTTGGAGCGAGTACTGGGCCGTGGCGGGATGGGGGTTGTTTACTTAGCCTTTCAAGTCCAACTAGAGCGGCGTGTCGCGATCAAGATGATTCGGAGTGGGGCGTTGGCTAGCGACGACGAAGTCAATCGGTTCTATACCGAAGCACGCAGCGCTGCGAGTCTGACTCACCCCAGCATCGTTACCGTCTACCATTGTGGCGAACATGATGGCCATCACTACTTTTCCATGGACTTTATTCCTGGTACGGACTTGGCCAAGCGTATCGTGTCGGGCCCGATGACACCGATGGAAGCCGTACGATACGTTCGCGATGTTGCTCGCGCTATTGATTACGCACATCAACAAGGTGTTGTGCACCGAGACCTCAAGCCTGCCAATGTCTTGATCGACGAATCGGACTGTGTGGTAATCACCGACTTTGGACTGGCAAAGCAAATGGGTTCTGACAAAGGACTCACAGCGACGGGAGCCACATTAGGCACTCCCAGCTACATGTCGCCAGAGCAAGCGGCCGGCAAAAGCGAAGAGCAAGATGAGTCGACCGACGTGTATGCGATCGGCGCAATCCTGTTTGCGCTGCTGACAGGCAAACCTCCCTTTCAAGGAGAATCGGTCCTGCAAACGATTATGCAGGTGATCCATCGCCCGGCGCCTACGGTTCGGCAAATCCACCCCAACATTCATGCTGACCTCGACACCATCGTAACGAAATGCTTGGAGAAATCGCCTGCACGACGCTATGCCTCCGCAGGCGATCTCGCCGATGATCTAGATCGGTTTTATCAAGGTGTGCCGATAACCGCCAGGCCTCCCTCGTTCCTGCGTCGCGCAAAGCACTGGCTAGTTAACGTGCCATTGATTGCAGCCGTCACCGGTAGTCGCAACATCGAGCCCACCGCATCCCAGCGTTGGGCACAAAACATCATGATTGCATGCGTGTTTGCTTCTATCATCGCTTGGTTTACAGGCGGTCGCATTACGGAATACTGGCATGATTCCATTTTGCCTCGTCACATTTCAATCGCCTCAGGAAATCCGGGCGGTATGTATTACGAGATCGCAGGCAAACTCGCAGAACGACTGCAGCTAACCAGCGGTAGCGAACCCCACGTTTTGGCAACGAACGGCTCGTTGGAAAACATCCGTCAACTATTGGATCAAAAAGCACACCTTGCGTTAATGCAAGAGTCCTCTGTTCGATCGGACCAGCAAGTTGCTGTGGTGGCCCCGCTTTTTTACGAAGCCATTCACATCTTGGTCCCCAAAAACTCTCAAGTAGAGCACATGGACCAACTGATCGGCAAGAAAATCGTAATGGGGATGCGTGACTCGGGAACCAGACAGGCTGCATCGCGACTATTGAAACATTTTAATGTAACCGAGGACAACGCGACGATCGTCGATAGCGATTGGACACATGCTGAATCGAACAAGGACGCAGATGCATTGATCGCCGTAATCAAGGTCGGTCAAACCGGCATCAATGACCTTCTGAAAGACGGACGCTTTCGATTGCTTTCGATTGATAACGCAACGGCATTAGCATTGGAAGAACCGATGTTTCGTCTTTTCGAAATCCCCGCAACAGCGTACAGCAGCGGATCTGCGACTTCTATTCAAACATTGGCTACGACCGCACTGTTAGTCGTTCGGCGTGATGCGCCATCCAAATTGGTGGATGCTTGTTTGAACGCCATTTACAAAGAAGACCCAACGTCGATTGGTATCATCCCGTTTGCATTAGCAGCCAATTGGCAAGGCTTGCCCTACCATGATGCCGCAAGGCGATTCTTCACAAGCGCCGAGGGGAATCGATAAGCCGATTTCGGCTGCATCGAAAAGAAACTCCTGAAGCTCTACGGGCATGTTGCTTTATTCACAACCCGACGCGTTTGCGAGGAATTCTTCCATTGCTTACATGCAATGACCAAGAAGTCTCACACAGAGACACCAAGCCACAGAGATTTCGAAAATCCACTTTGCTTTCAACTCTCCTCTGAGCGTCTGTGCCTCTGTGGTAAAAATCGAGCCTGAACGCAACGATCACAACCCGATGAGAATCCAAGGTTCACGCGGAGGCGCGGAGACGCGGAGAAGAGTTGTGATTCAAAAGTGAATTCTTGAATACTCTGTGTCTTGGTGTCTCTGTGGTGAAAATTCTTGTTACGCTTAGGCTTGTGATAGGTGCATTGCCTGGCGGCTACGCAATTAAATCAACAAGCCCTCACGCGTAGTGATAGCGACGCCAATCCGTCAGGACGGATTAGGCCTCCATTTGGCTCAACCGAATCAGCGAGACCAGTTCGTCCGTGCTCATCTTGCCAGCGCGATCCGCTCCGTCCAAGACGCCGCTGATCAATTCGCGTTTGTCGGCATGCAGCGCCAGAATTTGCTGTTCGATCGTATCTTTGGCGACCAAGCGATATACCGTAACGGCACGCATTTGGCCGATTCGGTGCGCCCGGTCGGTCGCTTGATCTTCGACAGCAGGATTCCACCATGGATCCATGTGAATCACATAGTCTGCGGCAGTTAGATTCAATCCCGTACCACCAGCCTTGAGCGAGATCAGGAACAATTCTCCTTCGCCAGCTTGGAATCGATCCACAGCTTCTTGGCGTTTGGCAGCGGGGGTTGATCCGTCCAGGTACTGGTATTTGACACCGATCTTATCGAGTGCTTCACGCAGGAGAGACAAGTGCTGTACAAACTGGCTGAACACAAGCGCGCGGTGCTCGCCTTCGCGAAGCTCCGCGACGATCTCCATGAACAGATCGAGCTTCGCAGACGATTTATCCCACCGCTTGTCAACCAATCCAGGGTGGCATGCGAGCTGTCTCAAACGTGTTAGCCAAGCGAGAACGCGAATCCGCATCTGGCTCTCGTTTTCTCCTTCGCCTGGTTTCGTGATCTCAGACAAAGCAGCCATACGAGCTGCGTCGTACTTCTTGCGTTCCTCTTCGGAAAGCTCTGCCAATCGCACCACTTCAGTTCGTTCTGGCAATTCGGAAAGCACTTCTTTTTTGGTTCTACGCAAGATAAAAGGTCTCACAACTCGCCCGAGAGCTAGCAGTCGATCGCGGTCACCTTGTCGTTCGATCGGCTCTGCGAAACTCTTGCGGAAACGATCCCACGAACCGAGCAAACCAGGACTGATGGTTCGCATCAAGCTCCATAGTTCACCCAAGTGATTTTCCAGAGGAGTACCAGAGAGAGCCAGTCGCCAATCGGCATCCAATTGACGCACCGCTTGAGCAGTCTTGGTTTGGAAATTCTTGATGAACTGAGCTTCGTCCAGCACGAGGGTGTGCCATGCGCGAGCAGTAAATCGATCCACGTCGCGTTGCAACAGTTGGTAGCTGGTGATGATCAAGTCGCCAGGTCCAGCCGAATCGACCAGCGTTTGCCGGTCATGCTCACGGTAGAGTTTGGGTTTAAGCGATGGTGCAAACCGTTCCGCTTCCCGTTGCCAGTTGGAACCAACGCTGGTTGGCGCGATGATGAGGGCGGCACCTTTGCTGGCACGATCCAATAGCACGCCGAGAGCTTGTACGGTTTTACCCAGACCCATGTCGTCAGCCAGGCAGCCACCGATGCCCCAATGCGCCAGTTTTGCCAACCAGGCGTAACCCGTTTTTTGGTAATCGCGGAGATCTGCATTCAGATTAGATGGGACAACGGGGGTCAAACTACGAGCACCCGCCAATCGGTTGAGAGCATCCCGCCATGACATATCGGACTCGTAGCTAATGTCGCTGCCGAGCGCTTCTTCGACGACTGCCGTAGCAGCACGCGAAACCCGAATGGCGCCTGTATCGCTTTGCGACACATCTTGAATACTGTTGAGGCGCTGACGCAATTGATCGGAGATCATCGCGAACTGCCCATCCCCCAGTGGAATGAACCGTCGGCCGCCTCGCAACGCGGATAGCAATTCCGCCAATGGAATCTCGAGTCCTTCCAGCTTGGCAATCCCCTCTACTCCAAACCAATCGCGTTGGCTGGTCAAACGCACTTGCAGTCTTTGCGGGGTGATTTCGCCGATGATCTTCATCGGTTGGCTCTTAGGCCAGCAAACCGTTGGGGCGCTTTCGCCCATGGACTTGATCCGCTGAAGCAGATCGAGTGCGATGTCTGGATTTTCTGCGATCCACGAGTAAGGGCTTTCGTAGAGCATTTGCCCGAGTTCGAGTGCGCCCACGAGTTCATCGGCGCGAATCGACTCTTCTTCTAGCGCTCGCAGCAATTGGAATCGCCCTGCCGGGGTTGCGACCCGCAATCGATCCGGCTCCATACCGGGAACAGGTTGATCCGCGACGGCATCGCATGCAACTCGCAATCCAACGAGAAGCCCTTCTTTGCCAAACGGGGACAAGTGAACCTCGATGATGGGTTCAAGCGGTTGCTCGGGACCGGCCAAGCGTTCCGGCAACGTGATCTGTATCCATTTGGGGTCGGCGGCCGAAGCGACTAGATCCGCGAATTGCTCAGCGGACTCTTGATCGAGAACCGCTTCGCGTCGTTCCGCAGCATGCAAATCTTCGATCAAACGCTTCATGCGATTGTCGATACTGCTGATCCAGATGCAGCGTTGCTCTTTGTCCAAACGCAACATCATGGTTTCATGATTGTTGATCGTACCCATGAAATAGTTCGGATTGTCTCGGAGCGATACAATCTGAAACTCACCTTGATGGATGCTCGGCTTGTAGATGTCCGAATGTTGCTCGACACGCACTTCGAGAGGGCTTTCCAGCACACGAATCGGGGTCTGCAACTCATCGTCGAGCGTCAAGTGCGGGTGATCCTTGAGCAGATTCAGACATTCGCGAACGATACGAGGCGTTTGGCCTCGATAGGACTCTTCCGCCGATTGCAGCAACAGGATCAGCATACGATCGGATGGATGCACCAATGCGGCTTCCTCGACAGTATCCAAACCATCGCGCAAATGCCGCCCTTTGTTCCAACCACCTTTTTTCCGCATGGTTTGAAGGTATGCGTTGACTTTGACCGCCGAATTCGAGAATGACAAACGCCACTGGATGCGCATCAATCGATCGCGTTCCAATTCCTCGGGAGGCGTGTCGTCCACCACGGTTGCATCGCGCAGATAGCTCAGCGACTCCACCAATTTCTTTCCGGCGTAGCGACCATCTGTCACGCAACTTTCCATCCACTGGATCGCGTCTTCCGGTGAACGTTGGCTAAGCTGGCGACGGATGAAATGCAAGCAATGGATTTGGTGAACGCATGGCTTGATGGTTTCGACACAACTGCACTGGGCATTCAGTTGCCGGATAACTCTAGCGCCGTTGGGATCCAACAGATTTCCGAGTTGCGTTGTATCCAACTCGAAAACGATGCTCGTATTGAATTGACCGCGGACAGGAGCTACCCCTTGCAGTTCGAAATCCCACTGCAAACTGCTTTCGCCTTTTTTGAGACGAGGCTGATCCTGAGTGGTGTAGTAGCGCGCCATCAACAACTGTTGAGGCCGGATCTTCTTTTCTAATTGAGCAATCGCTTGCAGGATATGGACAATCAATCCGGTCGCCTTGGGAGGGTCCAGTTGTGCCAAGTCTGTCATTCCGTGTTGTCCCGTCCAGTGAATAAGATAAGCAAGAGCCAAGTCCACTAGTGTCGTCGATCCATGTGCCCCTTGGCAAGGCGAAATTGACAGTTGCTATAGGTAAGAATACCCTTGAAAAAGAAAGGCCAAATGAGGTTAATTGGCCTTAACAAAGCTCGTCGAATATGGTATGCGACCGCGATGTTTATTAGCCATCAAAGCGAGTCCATGTTGCCTTTTCCACCTACGGCGACGCCGTAATGAAACGAAGACCTAGCCAGCAGACTTCACTCGTTGGAACGGAAGCGGGTCGGGCAAATGTGAACCCAATGTTAATTCGTGCGACGTTGCTCTACGCGACCTCTGAACAATGTGGCCATCGTTCACGTATGATTCACACTAGCTCGCTTACGCTTGGTCATGGAACGACTGCCAGCGTCTTGTAGATGCAAGCCCGGCAACGCTTCGGAACTTCGCGTTTCGGAATGCATCAGAGGGGCATGCCAAATCAGGAGGGGGAATACCGACTTTGCCTTACCCGCAATGTCGACCTATCCCCACCAACCGGACGGAATGGTACTAGGAATTTGCATTCCCAGGTTGGAACTACGGATTGGAGCTTTTGCAACGGCAGCTCGCTACATATTCTTTGCAAGGAAGCGAATAGTTTCCGCAAATCCGTTTATGGAATGCAAGCAAATTTTCGATTGTTGGGTGGCCATTGCCCCATTGACCCATTTTGATCCTCCTTTCGCATTGACCAGCAGCTATGGCTTCCGGACCATCCGATGAGAATGTAGAAAACACCAAGAGACACATTCGCACGTTAGTCAACGAGATAACGGAGCTGTCCAAGTCGGATGTTCAAGCCTCCGAATATTATCCGGCTGTGTTGCAGAGGATCGTCGCTGCGCTGGCGGCGGCGGGCGGTGCGGTATGGTTGGTGGACGATGAAGGAAGTATGCGGCTGGCTCACCAGATCCAAATGGATCCGGCATTGATGCAAGCCAACAACGAAGACGCCATGCAGCATGGACGATTGCTAACGCGATTGTTCTCCCAAGGGCGGGCCGAGTTGATCCCGCCTATGTCTGGTTCAGGTGAACCTGGTGGAGAGAGCAACCCAACGCGGTACTTGCTCGTTACCGCTCCTCTTATTGCGAACAAGCAACCGGTTGGTCTGCTTGAAGTCATGCAACGGCCTGACGCACCAACAGACGCCCAAAGAGGTTACCTTCGATTCTTGGAGCACATGACCAAGCTGATTGGAGAATGGCTTCAAGGGCACACGCTGCAGCAAGTGTCGACGCGCCAGGAACTTTGGCAGCAGTCCGATCAGTTTGCTCGCTTGGTTCACGAAAACCTCGACCTGAGCGACACCGCCTACACGATTGTGAACGAAGGCAGACGCCTCATTGAATGCGACCGAGTCAGCGTCGCGATGCTCAAAGGTGGCAAAGCCAAGGTCGTGGCGATCTCGGGACAAGATTCGATCGAGAATCGTTCGAACATCGTGCAATCGCTCAACACCCTTGCGACCCGAGTGGTGCGTAGCGGTGAACCTCTTTGGTACGATGGCTCCATGGAAGATCTTCCTCCACAAATCGAGGAAGCAATTGAAGACTACGTGGACTTGTCGCACGGCCGAACCGTCACGGTGTTGCCAATCCGTCAACCGGAACACAAAACCGAAGGGGATGTTCTCGCGTCCAGAAACGAAACTAGCGAAACGCGAACGCGACGTGCGGTCATCGGCGCCCTCATCGTCGAACAGATCGAAACGCAACTGTCCCGACAAACACTTGAGGGACGCGTTGACTTGGTATACGAACATGCCTGTCGCGCTCTATCCAATTCGCAAGCGCATAGCCAGATCCTGTTTATGCCCGTTTGGAAATTCCTGGATCGTTTAACTTGGATGTTCCGCGGCTCTGCTCTTCCAAAGACGACCGCAGCCCTGTCTGTGCTGGGAATTGCCGCATTAGCGATGTTCTTGGTTCCGATCGATTTTGATCTAGAGGGCAATGGCAAACTCAAACCGAGTATTGAGCAAAACGTGTTCGCACACGTGGATGGCGAAGTGCAACAAGTGCTCGTGAAGCACAGCGACAGAGTGTCCAAGGACGATGTCTTGGTAGTTCTCAAGAACGACGATCTCGAAAAACAGCGATCCGCAATCAGTGGAGAACTCAACAACGCAATTACCAAGAATCGAAACGCGAACGTCTCCTTGAATCGTCCCGGTTTACCGAAAGAGGAAGCTGAGCGATACAAACAAGAGAAGGCCGAAACGGAAACTGTCATCGCCAACAAATCGGCAGAACTAAAACTGCTCGAGGACAAGCAACGCAAACTCAAGCGAACGAGCCCGATCAACGGCATCATCACAACATGGGACGTAGAGAAAGTTCTCAATGCAAGACCGGTGGTTACAGGTCAAGTGTTGATGACTGTTGCGGATACATCGGCAGAATGGGAAATCGAAGTCTTGATGCCTGAAAAGAGAATGCGATACTTGGATGCAGCCATGAATAGTGAGCAGGCCAAGAAGGATGGATTCTTGCCTGTGGAATTCATTTTGATGACGGAAGCATCGGTAACTCACACCGGTCGCCTCTATCCCGATGGTATCGGTGCTCGGGCAGAGCTGGACGCAGAGGACGGTGCGGTCGTCAAAATTCGATGCAAACCAGATCCTACGGCCATGGCAAAAATCAAGCGTTACCCAGGCGCCCGAGTAAAGCTGGACGTTAAGTGCGGAAAGAGGAGTGCGGCGTTTGTCGTATTCCAGGACCCCATCGAATGGGTTCGCGCTCACGTGCTCTTTTAGAAAAACGGCATCTCCCCGCTTAGTTTACTCAACAACACAATTCAATTTCGCAATAGATATCGAAGTAGAGACGCACAGATGTTAGACCGAAAATGGTGGATCGCTGTCCCTGTCTTGTTGGTCGGCTGCATAGCTTTAGCGGTCGGTCTCGTGCCGGGAGTCCGTGGCTGGTTGGATTCGAGCATGCCACAACTGGGCATTAACGGACCGACAGTGGCAGACCAACAGAAGTCGGTTGCCTCCGTTTCAACCGAAGCAACTGCTCCAAATGGCTCAACGCCGATCGCAGCGACACCCCTCCAAGACGCGATCAAAGGGCCACTTGTTTCTCTCGAGGGACCTGCGATTCCCGCGACGAGCCAAGCTCCGGTTCAATTTGCACAAGCCACATTCCCACTGACTCAAAACCAACAGTCCTACCAGCAACCCCAATCGGCTCGCGTTGCCCAGGGCCCAGCGCGAACATTGGAAGCGGTACCTCCAACAGGCCAGTCCGTACCGAGCTCAGCTTCGACCACCGGATCGCAATTTGTTCAGAATGCACAGATCACTTTCCCTGAAGACCTAACGATCCACGCTACCTCGGATGGGTTGATCATGGAACTTCCGGTCGACGATGGCTCGTTCGTCAAGAAAGGGGACCTCATCGTTCAACTCGACACTCGGTTGGTGGAATCCGAATCCGAAGTCGCAAAGCAACAATTGCTGGCTGCTGAACTCAAAGCCAAGGACGATAGCAACGTAAAGTACTCCAAAGCAGCTGCGGAACTCGCAGCAGTAGAAGTCCAGATATCTGACGAGCTCTTCTTTAAAGGCTCCGAAGGTCGTATGGATAATAGCAAGAAGCGCCTGGAACTGACCAAGGCCTCCCTGCAAGTCAGTGTATCGGAAAGCGAAAAAGCACAACAAGCCGCGGAAGTGGACGTCAACAAAGCCAAATTGGCTGCCGCCGGAGTTCAGATGTTGCTGCGACGTATCCCAGCCCACTTTGATGGTGTGATCACAGAAGTCGCTAAGCGGCAATTTAGTTTCGTCCGTGCAGGGGAACCGATCTTGCGTCTCACATCGATGGAAAAGATCCGCGTCAAGGGTTCCATCACGCCAACTATCGCCCCACACTTGCTGACCAACTTGCCCGCCAGAGTCACGATCGACGTTCCCGGTCTTCAAGAGCGTCCTGTAGTCGAAGGGGTTGTGACGCACGTCGCGCCTCGCACACAAGGGATCAACGATTACCAAATCTACGTCAACATTCAAAACCAAAGAACATCCGACGGGCAATTTTTGTTCCGCGAAGGGATGGTTGCAACCATCGAAGTTCTATTGCCTCGATAGTTCTTGAGATTGCCTAGTTCCGCGATTTCGCGGGACGGCATCGGCAGCAAAAGCCCCAACACTTCAAACCACAACCTCCTCGAATAGGTAACTTGCCCCATGACAACGATGGCTGATTCCCTGGTCAACAGTGCGATGCGCCCGCTCAGGTTGCGCCGTCGCCCTGACCTAGAATCGAGACGACATCGTTATGATGGTCGAGCATATTGGGTGGTCAAGGAACCGGTAGGACTCAATTACTTTCGGTTTCATGAAGAGGAGTTTGCGATTCTGAATATGCTGGACGGGCAAACGTCCCTGCAGCATATCCGAGAGACCTTTCAAGCCGATTTTGCCCCACAACGAATTTCGCTGCAAGACTTGCAACAGTTCGTCGGTATGCTGCACCGAAGCGGATTGGTCATCTCTCACGCGGGCGGTCAAGGTCGCCAATTGCGTCGACGAGGAGATCAAAAACGCAAACGGGAGCTCATGGGCAAATTCGCGAACGTCTTTGCAATTCGTTTTCGCGGTATCGATCCAGAAAAAATACTCAACCGTCTGCTACCCTGGTTCGGTTGGCTTTTCACGACCTGGTGCCTATTCCTGGTCGCGATCGTTGGACTAGCTGCTATCACGCTGGTACTAGTCAATTACGACGAGTTTAAAGGTAAACTACCAACCTTCCAACAGTTTTTCGCTGCAGACAATTGGCTATGGCTGGGACTGACCATGGCGACGGTCAAGATCTTGCACGAGTTTGGACACGGGCTTAGTTGCAAGAAGTTTGGCGGCGAATGCCACGAGATGGGCTTCATGATGCTCGTCTTCACTCCATGTCTTTATTGCAACGTCTCCGACTCTTGGATGTTGCCAAATAAATGGCAGCGCGTATTCATCGGTGCGGCGGGGATGTATGTAGAACTCATCCTCGCGTCGATCGCGACCTTTCTTTGGTGGTTTAGCGAAGACGGGATGTTCCGGTTTCTGTGCCTGAGCGTGATGTTTATCTGTTCGGTCAGCACGGTGGTATTCAATGGTAATCCACTTTTGCGTTTCGACGGTTACTACATCACGATGGACACGCTGGAGATCCCCAATCTCCGTCAAAAGTCGAGCGAGATTTTGAAGCGTTGGTTTCAAAAGAATTGCTTGGGATTGGAATTGCAAGACAACCCGTTTTTACCGCAACGCAATCAATTCATGTTCGCGGTTTATACGATTGCATCCTTCATTTACCGCTGGATCGTCGCATTTGGAATCATCATGTTCCTCAACCAAGTTTTGAAACCCTACGGATTGGAATCGCTGGGTAGAGCGTTCGCAATCGCCGGCTTTGCAGGGATGGTTGTCCCAGCCGTAATGAATGTTTACAAGTTCCTAAAGACCCCGGGCAAGGCAGCAAAAATGAAACGCGCCAACATCTTGACGAGTTCGGCAATTGCATTGGCAGCTCTTTCGTTTGTTTGTTTCTTTCCTTTACCATTCCATATCTACTGCCCAACAGAGGTTCGACCAGAAAATGCGGTCGAGGTCCGCACGCTGGTCGCCGGAAAAATTTTGGAGTGGAAAGCCAGACCGTCTTCATTTGTAACAGCACACAAAGAGATCTGTGTATTGGACAACCCCGAACTATTGTTGCAATACCAAGCAGCAGATGGCGATGTTCGAACGACCGAAACAAATCTTCGATTGCTTAACTTCAACTCAGCAACCAACCCGCAATTAGAACTTCCTATCAGCGTTCAAAAGAGCGACCTGAAAATGAAAATGGAGTTGCGAGAAACGATACGCGACAAGCAAAGCAATTTGACCGTTCGCAGTCCGATCGACGGATATCTGTTTGAGCCACCAGCAAAAGAGGAAAGCAAAGCAGCCAAAGCGCAGGAGCAGCTGCCGGGTTGGTCCGGCAACCCCTTCGATTCCGTCAATAGCGAGGCGTATTTTGGCGAAGGCGAGTTGATTTGCATGATCAGCCCTTCCGGGTTGATGGAAGGTGTGGTGGTTGTCGATCAACACGATCGCGATCTGGTCAAGGTTGGCGACGAAGTAGAAGTCATGTTCGATGCAGCTCAACTGGAGTCTGTCAAAGGGAAGATCGTTTTGATTTCCGAAACAGAAATGAAAGAGAGCCCTGCGAATCTCGCTATCTCCGCAGGGGGAAAGCTTGATACCAAGACAGATGAATACGGACGAACCCGCCCAATCAGCACATCCTATCAAGCCAAAGTCGTATTTGAAGACCCCAAGGTCCCTTTACGTCCAGGTTATCGAGGTCAAGCGAAAGTCCATTTGGCTTGGCGCTCTTTAGGCTCACGGTTTTATCGCTACGTAGCGAAAACGTTTAACTTCGAATTCTAAGCAATTCCAGCACGGTACGAAGTTACGTGGTACATTCATGTTGTTCGGAGAGAAGCTCTGAGCAAAAAGCACCTTTTTTTCTCAGGAGAGAATTAGATTATGTCAACAGAAGTAGAATCGCCAGAAACATCAGAGCCACGCCAGCAACAGCAATCGGTGCAAGTTCAAGTGCATGACGAAGATGCAATCGCTTGCTACGCGAATTTTTGCCGAGTTACTGGTTCTCCAGAAGAACTAATCGTTGATTTCGGACTCAACCCACAACCAGTTGGAATCCCTAAGGATCCGATCCACGTCAAGCAACGGATTATCATGAATTTCTTTACAGCTAAGCGATTGCTGGCTGCATTGCAAATGTCCGTTCAACGTCACGAAGCCGTATTCGGCGTTCTCGAAACAGACATCCAAAAGCGTCTTCGCGTTCAGCCAAATAGCTAAGCGAAACGCCAATATCGGAATGGTGCCTAGTTTTCACCATCCCTTTGTTCGACTAAAGACAGCTCGCAATCAATGCGGGCTGTTTTCGTTTTGGTAGAATAGTGCAATCTGTTACCGAACCATTTGTGTCGAACGTAGCCGAGCGACTCACGACTTTTCCCGACCGTATTGAATCCAACCATACAATGAGCGATATCGAATCAACCCTATTGGCATTGCGAGAAGCAGTTCGCCTAGCCCCTGACAATATCGCTCTGGCGGAACACTTCGGAAAGACTCTGATCAGCCTATTGCGATACGACGAGGCCGAGCAACACTTGAAAACGATGCTCGCACGATTTCCTCAGTCGTTGCCTCTCAAATTGCAAATGGCCGACACCTACTATCGGCAGAACAAAAACTCGCATGCATTGGCTATCGTGGAAACGATGATTCCCAATGCTCAAGACTACCCGCAGTGTTTGATACTCTACGCGAAACTAATGTATCGGGCCGGAAACGTACAATCGGCCGTCGCAAATTACAAACAAGCATTGGAGTGGAATGAAGACTTGAGAGATGACGAGTTCTCAAGTTTGCTTGGCATCCAGCAATGGTCCGATCGCGACAGTGAGGACCATGTTCCGCAAAATGCAGCAGACGAAGTCATTGACGGCCGCATTCGACAAATGTCCGATGACGATTCGCCACAAGGAGAGATCGCCCCCTTGGAGCGACCGAGTATTTCGTTCAAAGATGTCGGAGGGATGGTAAAGGTAAAAGAACAGATACAGGTCAAGATCATCTTCCCCTTGGCTCATGCCGAAATGTATGCCGCGTACGGAAAGAAAGTAGGCGGGGGTATTCTCATGTACGGTCCACCCGGCTGCGGCAAGACCCATTTAGCTCGCGCTACTGCTGGTGAAGTGCAAGCCAAGTTCATGTCGATCGGAATCAACGATGTACTCGACATGTGGATGGGCAACAGCGAACGCAATTTGCATTCTCTCTTCGAGCAAGCAAGAAAAAATCGACCTTGCGTTTTATTCTTTGACGAAGTCGACGCGTTGGGAGCAAGCCGAAGCGATATGCGGCAGAGTTCGGGCCGGCATTTAGTCAATCAATTCCTATCAGAGATGGACGGCACCCAATCCAACAATGATGGTGTACTGGTTCTAGGTGCAACGAATGCACCATGGCATGTCGACTCGGCTTTTCGCCGGCCTGGTCGATTTGATCAAGTGTTGTTTGTCCCTCCACCAGATGCACCTGCCCGGGTAGAGACACTCAAAATTCTGCTGGAGGGAAAACCCACCAGCGACGTAGACTACGCGCAAATCGCAGCCAAAACAAACGAATTCTCCGGTGCAGATCTCAAAGCAGTGATCGATCGCGCTATCGAGACCAAGCTTCAAGAGGGGGTAAAAACAGGAAAGCTGTCCCCCATGAACACCAAGGATTTGCTCGCTTCCGCCAAAACCGTGAAACCATCGACGCGTGAATGGTTCGCGACGGCCCGCAATCATGCCATCTATGCCAATCAAGGCGGAATATACGACGACATCCTAGAGTACCTAAAACTGAAATGAACAACGAAGCACTCATGCAGCGAGCTCGGCTGCTGCTCCAACAAAACCGGACCGAGCAAGCTGCCGAGCAATTGATGCAGGTACTAGCGCATGAACCCGATTTATCCGAAGCCCACGCGCTGCTGGCACTGTGTTGGCTAGAAAACAAGGACAAGTGGCATGACGCAACCCGAGAAGCGGAATACGCCATTCACTTGGAGCCGGATTCGCCCCTGGCACACTATGTTCACGCATGTGTGCTCGACAAACGCAGCCGCACCAACGAAGCGATAGAAGCCATCGTGGAAGCGATTCGGCTGGATCCAAGTTCTAGCCATTACTACGCAAAGCATGCGGCGCTTTTGGCGCAAAAGACCAAATGGCAAGAAGCTTTAGAAGCAGCTAGCATCGGACTGTCGTTAGACCCTGAGGATACAAGTTGCGCGAGCTTGCGCGCCTTTGCATTGGAGAGGCTTGGGCGGACAACCGATGCGCTTGCAGAATCAGCCAAAGCCGTATCGAGGGCGCCGGACTCCGGCGATGCACACTCGATGCGAGGCTGGGCTCTGCTTCAAAATGGCAAATACCAAGAAGCTCAGATCGCGTTTCGAGAAGCGCTGCGTTTAGAGCCTACGCACGAATTCGCCAGACTTGGAATGATCCAAGCCCTAAACAGCAACAACTTTCTCTTTCGGATGATGTTTCGGTTCCATTCGTTCGCGAGCCGAATGGGATCCAGCAGCCAATGGATGTTGATTATCGGCCTGCTGGTTGGCATGCGAGCGCTTCGCGCCTTTGCGGCAGCCAACCCGCAATGGCAGCCTTACGTGACCCCGATATCCATTCTCTACATCGCATTTTGTATGCTGAGCTGGATTGCAGATCCGCTTTTCAACGCATTCTTGCGGTTTCACCCGTTTGGAAAATTCCTGCTCAGTCAAAAAGAGAAATGGGCTTCGAGTATCGTAGCTGGCTTGTTGATCGCCGCAATTCTGACCGCATTAACGTTAGGCATTCAACAAGACTGGGTCGGAGCGATACTGATGGGCTTAGTTTTCGTTTTTCTGTCGATCCCAGTTACCATCGCATTTAATGTGGATCGCGGTTGGCCACGATGGGTAGCCGTTCCGACAGCTTGCCTCATGGCATTCTTTGCTTTGTCAACCGTCGCAACCTATTTTGCCGATGGCCCTTTCTGGGTCCCTTTCCAAGCGTTCGGAGTGGGTATTTTCTTGACATCTCTCTTCGGTCAGATGCTGCTTCGGGTGACCGTCAAGCATTGAGCGTTTAAGCCATTGTTAATGAATCTACATGGAATCGAAACGAACCGCATTCTTGGTATAATGGCCGGTTCTCCGCAAGGACACGTCTAGTATCGATCCCTGCATAATGGAACCAAAGCCCTCACAGGGCTTTGCGTGGCCTCTTACGGCTTCAATGAAATCCCCACCTAAATACATCACCATGAGCATCCGCCAACGTTGTTTTCGTTCGTTCCTATTGGCTACCCTTGCGATCCATACCGGCGCGATGGGCGAGCTCTTGTATGCTCAAGAAAAGCCAACAGCCCCCACAGCGAACGCCACGGCAACAGCTGACCCCATTGCAGACATGCAATCTGCTGCGATGGTTCAAAGAACGGCTGCATGGGGGCATTGGGGAAACCGACCTGGCAGTTACTCCGCATGGACCAACCATTCGAATCGCCTTATACCGGTTTACGTCTTTGGTGGATCTTTTGCAGAATACATGAACGAGAATAGCATTTACCGCGACGCGGATCGCATCAAAAAACTCTACGGTCGTGAGCCAGCCAATACGGTCTTTGCTGACGCGGTCTATGGTGACCAAACCGACGTGTATTCGTTGCAGCGAAAAGCAATCGAATCAGGTGGAAAGAAGTATGTTTTCCTAGTTGTTTTTGATGGGATGGATTGGCAAACAACCCAAGCAGCTGCAATCTACAAATCGGGCAAAGTGGGATACACCGAAGGTCGCGGTACTGGCCTACTCTTTCAGGATTACAACAAATGCCCAACGGACTTTGGGTATTACGTTACTTCACCTTATGGTGATGAAGTGGAAACCGATGTCGATGCACAACTCAATGTCAAGTCGGTCAATAAGTTTGGCGGTTTCGACCCTCGACTCGCCGGTAAAACTCCTTGGCAAAAAGAAATCGATATCGATTACCCAATCGGTCGATCCAAGATTTCACCACATGCGGTCACCGACTCGTCCTCGTCTGCGACATCGTTAACATCGGGCATCAAAGCGATCAACGGCGCATTGAATTTGGATCATGAACTCAAACCAGTGGAAACGATTGCACAATGGGCACAGCGTACTAAGGGTTACGCGGTCGGTGCCGTGACGAGCGTCCCCATTTGCCATGCTACGCCTGCAGCTGCGTACGCGGCCAATGTGAGTCGCGACGATTATCAAGACTTAACGCGAGACATGCTCGGCTTGCCCAGCGTTTCCCGCAAAAACAATCCATCACCTGGCTTGGATGTCGTGCTTGGAGGTGGTTTCGGTGAAACCACGAAATCCAATGCGGGCCAAGGTGCGAACTTCATTCCCGGCAATCGCTATCTCGCTGACGAAGACCTACAGGCAGTAGATGCGAGCACCGGCTCACCGTCTGCAAAATACATTGTCGCCCAACGTACCGCCGGGCAACCTGGTAACAAGGTGCTTGCAGCTGCAGCAGCCAAAGCCGTCGCTGACAAGAAACGACTTCTAGGTTTTTTTGGAACCGTCAACGGACACCTACCGTTCCAAACCGCCAATGGCGATTTCAAACCGGTACCTGACGTCAAAGAAAAGCTGGAAGTCTATTCCGCTGCGGATATCGAAGAAAACCCTACGGTCGCGCAGTTGACCGAAGCCGCAATCCAAGTGCTAGAACAAGATCCTGAGGGGTTCTGGGTCATGGTAGAAGCGGGGGATGTGGATTGGGCGAACCATGCGAACAACATCGATAGCGCTATTGGCGCCGTCCTCAGCGGCGAGACTGCTGTTGAGAAGATTTTTCAGTGGATAGAGAGCCATAACGCTTGGGAACAATCGCTGGTGGTTGTGACCTCGGATCACGGGCACTATTTGCACGTCACACAACCAGAAGCGCTCATCGCTAAATGATCAGCCGATCGCGGCGAGCATATTGTTCATGCTTTGGCTAAGGATCTCCTCGACACCGGGCGAGTAATCGAAAACCTCGACGCTCACCCAGCCGTTGTAGCGAGTTTCCTTGAGCGCTGAAAAAATCGGGAATTGATCTACCTCGCCCATTCCTGGCCCAAGTCGGTTAGGATCGTTGGCATGAAAATGGATCATGATATCGGCATTCTCCCGCACCACTTCTGCGATTGGTTTCAGTTCGCTGCTCATTGCCTTGACATCCAAATGTAGTCGAACATGAGGACTGCCAATCATGTCAATCAGCGTTCTCGCTTGATGCGCATGATTTAAGAAGTTGCCTTCCTGTGGGCCGAGCGGTTCGATCGCGATTTGAATCTGATGCTTTTCGAGCACAGGAACAATCTCGGACAAAAGTGACGCTGCGTTGGTGGTAGCGACGTCGTGGGTTATCGGGTCTACAAAATTCCTTTGCA
>CAIXME010000207.1 GCA_903920425.1 uncultured Pirellula sp.
ATCACAACTCTTCTCTGTGCCTCTGTGTCTCCCTGTCTCTGTATCATTGTGTCTCTGTGTGAACCAACGATCCTTTTCACAACGCGACGCGTTCGTGTTTTAAAGTAGCGCTATTTTTGTATAGGCCCGAAGGGCCGACACACTTTTCTCATGTGTCGCCCCTCCAGGGCTTGCTACTCGATTGGTCTTCGAACCGTGGCTTATCAGCCACGGTATTGGATATGCCGGCCTTTCAGGCCTAGTTTGCGCAACTTCAAAAATTACGCGTCGGGTTGTGATGAAAGCAACAATCGCGTTAGCGAGGGATCTTTACCCCGCCGCTCTAGGCTACTCCCTATTTTGCAATGATCTTCATCGCTGCGATAAACTCTTCTTGCCACATCGTGCCATCGTGGCCTGCCGCCCGCACGGCAAGTCTGCATTTCACTTTCGCCTTTTTTAGTGTCTTGTACAAATACTGCACGTTGCTGTGAAAACGTGTATCCCACGTACCCGTTACCAAGAAGAACTCATTGGTTAGTTTTGGTCGGTTACTCAAATCGTATCGATCACCAGCGATAGCGCATGCAATGACCGAACCAAACAAGTCCGGATGTCGAATCCCCATTGTTGCTGCGAATGATCCTCCGTTCGAAAACCCAAATACCACGCGAGACTCGGCCGCAGATGGCAACGGAGACATCTTCTCTGCCCAGCCGATCACCTCTTCAGTAAAGAACGTTTCGTGTTGCTGAAACCGTACCGGATCGAGCGATGGCACATACTCCAAGGCTCGTACGTTGCGGCGCACGTCGTCACGACTTAACTCAACCTCTCCGCGATAGACTCCGCTATGTGTCCCGACGATCGCAATCCATGGCAGTTCACCAGAAACCATAAAGGGCTCTAGAATGCGAGCGTAACTTTCAACGGAATCGCCATCGGACATGTAAACCACATAAGCGATTTCGCGATTCTGTCCCGGCAGATACACGCTCACGACTCTGGACTCGTCTAACGATTGACTTTCAAAATCATGGTGTTCGACGACGCCTTTCAACACACCATGAGGAGGCAATGCAGCTGGTGCATTGGGACCTCGCCAGAACCGCTGGCCACCACCTCCACGTACGGGTTTCCCTTTTTCGGTCGCGAGGAAACCATAGCTCATTATTCCCTTTTCCACGCCTGGCAATACGACCTGGCAACTCCAAACGTCGCTTCCAGAAATCCTCTTCATCGGCTTCGTTTCCGTAGCATACCTAACTTGTACCGTGTCTGCTTCGACCCGATGAAAGAACGTCAATTTCCCATTGTCGATCCACACAGGCGACTTTTCTGTTCGCGCTCTTTCGATCAATTTCGAGGCTGCTTCTGGGAGCAATGATTTCGCTGCGTCTTCTTGCCCATTCACCGCGATAGGACTCCATATGAAGAGGGCGATGAGCCATACGATTGGGAGAAGCAGCGGAGCCAATGCCCGAGAGCGAAGTGGGTGGTTATTCGGCTGTTCTGAGTGGCATCTGATAACATTCATACAAGGCACACAATCACTTCATAATTCGGCTAGGCATTTTGCGTTTGGAGCTAAGAAAACAACTCTACGCAAATCGAAGACCATGGAGTTCGTCCTGTTTCACCAAGGATTCTGCTTTATTTGAGCTTACGCAGCGGCTCAAGCAAAGCGCGAAAAAAACCGGATCGCTTGCCAATTTCATGACCCTACCCAGGACGTTCATCTACGGTAAGAGCGATGCGCCCTTCCGAAAACTATTGAGCGCTATGGACTTCCTGTAGCCTTTGGCTCACATTTACGTCCGATCGAACTACCAGAAACGCCCGTGTGGTAGACAGCAACAACTTAAGAGTATTACTCAGCACGAGCCGACGGGGGGTGACCAATGTCCGAATCGAGAATTCCAAATTCACGGATGTCGAGCGCGAGGAAACAACGCCGTCGGATTCGTAGTTCGTCACTGAGGAGACGCTTGCGTGTGGAATCCTTGGAGGACCGGTCCCTGCTCGCGACTTTGCAATTGAATCCAATCGCCGATGGCCTCGTTGCGGATAGAAACCTTGATGGAGCATTTGAAACCGCCGTCGTGTCAGGCAGTTCCATCAGTAACCGTTGGTTCACCGATCCTGCCATCGGCCAAGAGCGAGGAGTCTTTGAGTATGATCTGTCTCAGATCCCTGCTGGTACTCAGATCCTATCTGCACGCTTTCGCGTCAACGTCAACTCGTACACAACGAGTGTTTTTGGTCCTCAATTCATCGTCTCGGGGTACATCGGAGATGGATTGGTAACGCCGGCAGATGGTACTATTGCCGCTTCGTTTCTAGGCAGTGGCTCGATCAGTGGGCTTGGAAGCCAGGAAGTCCAACTTCAGGCTTCATTGATAGCCGGTTACATTGGAAAGACCGCGGGCATCCGAGTATCGAACACCGCACTCTCAGCCCACTGGTTTTCTGTCTCGAGTCTTGAAAACTCCTTTTCAACCCCAGCTCAGCTGATCCTGGAAACGGCTTCCAATCAAATCAAGGTCAGCCCTGTATCTGGTCTAACGACTACAGAACAAGGAGGGACAGCATCCTTTACCGTTGTCTTGGGCTCGATGCCGACGTCCAATGTATCGATTGGACTGTCGACGAGCGATACTAGTGAAGGGACGATTTCGATCGACTCTCTTACCTTCGATTCGACTAATTGGAATATTCCCCAAACAGTAGTCGTTACGGGTGTCGACGATGTCGAGCTCGACGGCAACATCCTCTACAACATCGTTACCTATCCTGCAGTCAGTCTCGATCCATTGTTTAACAACATCGATGCATCGGACGTGTCCGTAACCAACCTCGACCATGGATGGACGCAGCTAACATTGAATGCTGGGGATCTGTTGATCAATGACCTTGCTTCGTTCGGCAAGAACGATTCGCTAACCATCCAATCGGACGTCGTTAACAACAAGTTTATCATCAGCGATCCAACTCCAGGTCACAATATCCATGCAGCAGGAGTTCCTGGCGCCGTTGTTTCTTCGGATAAACGCAGTGTAGATATTCCTTTCTCATCCGTGTCCGGCACCGCGATTATCTTTAACTCGCAAGACGGCAACGACTCGTTGAATCTCGATTTCGCGTTAGGCAATTTTTCGAAATCGATTGTGTACAATGGCGGTACGCAAACGATCGGCGATACCCTCTCATTGCTCAACGGGCCACTGGGCTCGATTACCCATAATTTGAGTAGCGAGAATCTCGGTACCATCAGTATCGCATCGAACAGTTTGATTACCTACACCGGACTGGAATCGGTGTCGGATCGCCTAATCGCAGCCGATAGAATCTTTACCTACACGGGTGGAGCTGAAACGATCACGTTAAGCGACGCAACAGGCGCGAACATGATCATCGACTCCACACTGGGGACTGCGGTGACATTTGCTAATCCGACAAGTTCGCTGGTCATCAATTCTGGTTCAGGAAACGACTCGGTCACCGTTGCCTCCGTTGACACCAATGGCCCATATAATGCGTCTTTGACCATCAATGGAGATGCAGGTAGCGACTCCATTGCACTGATCCCGGATATCGTTTTTGCGCCAGGAAATAAACTGGACGTCGATCTGCAAAACGATGCCGCTGTTGGAGACGCCGATCGATTTCTGTTGAGTTTCAATGCAAATATTGCCACATCCGGAACCGGGACGATCACGATTGCTGCTAGCCGCGACATATCCCTCGCGAACGGCTCAAGCCTGGAGGTAGTCGATGGCAATCTAGTGCTCGCCGCCAACCAACAAGCAACTCGCACCACGGGCTTCTTTCAAGGTGTCAACCTAACTGCGGCCCTCCTTCGAACCACAGGGACGGGCAATATCTCCGTACTCGGTCAGGGAGGCAATGATTCATCGACGTCAACACACATCGGTGTTTACATGCAATCGGGTGCGGCAGTGGAATCAACTAGCAACGCAGTGGGAGCTGGAACGATAACACTCAATGGCACTGGGGGGTCAGGGACACTCGTCAACTATGGTGTGCGAATCGTAAACAATGGAACGCGAGTAACCTCCTCGGTCGGGAACATCCAAATTACCGGAACAGGCGGCACCGGTTCAGGCGATTTCAATGGCGGTATCCTTGTCGATCTTGGCGCAGCGATTCGATCGACTGGCATCGGGCCGAATGCGGCCAACATCACCCTCACGGGAACCGGCGCTCGTGGAAACAATCTAGGTGTCGGAGTCCATATCGACAGCTCCAGCATCACCACCGTCGATGGCGATATCCAACTGAATGGCAACGGCGGTTTTGGAATTGGTCAATACAACATCGGCATCGATATATTCGGCTCCTCAGGGCTTGTTGAATCGACGGGAACGGGGGCTTCTGTAGGCACCATCACTTTCAATGGCGTTGGAGGTTTGGGCAGCAACCTGAATACAGGAATATTCATCGACGGTGGAAGCCGTGTGAAGTCTGCAGATGGAGCCATTCAACTCAGTGGTACCGGCTTGGATACCTCCGGTACCGGAAACGATGGAATTCACATCGAAACGGGAGGTAGTGTTCAAACCACAGGCTTGGCCACGGCATCGATTGTCGGCGCTTCCGCAACCGCTTCCAGTTTCGGAATAGCCCTACTGAATCCTTCGACCCTGACATTGAACGGTGCGACTAACTCCCTTGTTGCAGATCGCATGAGTATCGATGTTGTCGGTGCAACAATAAACGCTCCTGGAAAAGCCGTATCTCTTCGTCCAAAAACAAACGGCATAGCAATCAATTTAGGTGCAGTCGACTCAAACAGCTCGCTCGGCTTGAGCAATGCAGAGCTCAATCGCATTCAAGCAGAAACGATTCAAATTGGAGACAACAATAGCGGTCCAATCACCGTCAGCGATATCATTGCTCACTCTACTTTTAGTAACTTTGATTTAAAGAGTAGCAGCGATATCCTCTTTGCACCTGGATCGATATCAACTGGGGGTGGAAGCTTGCGGCTGACGCCTGGCGCATCCTCCAGTGTCCAACCAATCACCAGCGGTCAAGAGATGCAGGCGTCGGTCGTTTCTTTCAACGCCAATACCATTCTCTCTATTCCGATCAATGGGACCACAGTCGACACACAGTACCGTCAGCTCCATGCTTCGGCCATTGTCGATTTAACAGGGGTAAACCTGATTCTTAGCGGCACCTATGTGCCCAGCGCAAGCGATCGTTTCTTAATTGTAAACAACGCGAGCAACGCACAAATTGTTGGAACATTCAACGGCTTACCTGAAGGTGCTACCGTAAATGTAAACGGAACAAACAAGATCATCAGTTACGTTGGTGGTGATGGCAACGACGCAGTTCTAAGCTCTCCTACGCTGACTATTTCCATAGCCAACTCCTCCATCCTCGAAACCGATGGTACCTCTGCGACAACGGCTACCGTAACTCGCATCCATAGCGATACCAGTAACGCGCTCACCGTAACTCTCGCGAACGACGACACAACTGAAATTATCGTACCTACCGTATTGGTAATCCCAGCGGGTCAAGCGTCCGTTAGTTTTGATATCCACGCGGTCGATGACATGATTGCTGATGGCACTCAGATCGCCACCCTCACTGTGTCGGCATTCGGCTTTTTATCGGGAACCGGGTCGATCGAAGTGCTCGACGCTCCCACCCTGTCGGACATACCTGACCAAACTACCCTAGAAGACACTCCTACGGCATCGATCGCATTCACAGCTGGCGACGGTCCCGACTTGGTCCTTTCAGGCGATTCATCTAACTCGATTCTAGTCCCCGCATCCAATATCGTTTTCAGTGGCAGCGGCACCAACCGCACTTTGATTATCACCCCGGCACCCAATCAATTCGGCACGGCGACGATTACTGTAACGATCAATGACAATGGCAAAACCATCAGCGACACCTTCGTTTTAACAGTAACGGCGGTCAACGATCCTCCGGTAGCGAATGCTGGTGGACCCTACTCGATCGGAGAAGGTAGTACGCTGGAATTGAATGGATCGAATTCGTTCGATTTCGATCAATCCAACACCGAGCTATCGTACGCTTGGGATCTCAATTACGACGGCGTATCATTCGATGTCGACATGACCGGAATGTCTCCCTCCGTTCTATACCCCGATGATTTCGCTAGTCGCAGTATTGCCGTTCGCGTGACCGATTCAGCAGGACTACAAAGCATTGCGACCACAACGTTGATAGTAAACAACTTGGCTCCGAGCGCCTCGGTTTCAGGAGCAACCAATGGCGTGTCAGGTCAAGTTCGCTCGTTTACCCTGGGAGCGATGGATCCTTCTCCAACCGATCAAGCGAGCACTTTTACCTTTAACATCAACTGGGGTGACAACCTTACCCAAACTGTCACCGGCACCGCCGGAATTACTGTCAATCACATTTATGCAGCCACAGGAACATATGACGTTCGTATTACTGCGACGGACAAAGATGGCGCTGTGAGCTCGCTTTCAACTGCGTTATCGGTGGTGATCGTAACCGCAGAAATTCAAGGCAACGATTTGATGATTGGCGGCACGACTGGAAACGACGCATTGACGCTGACTGCAGGCTCCTCCGCTGGGTCGTTCTCTGTCAAAATCGGTACAACTAACCTAGGATCGTTCACCCTCGGTACATCAGGCCTCATCCAGATCTTTGGACAAGCTGGTAACGATTCGCTCACGGTCAACGGGACGTCGAATGCGGACTCTTTTCGAGCTATCAACTCAACAAGCATGGCGATCAATGGAATCTCGGTTATCAGCCAAGATTTAGAAAGCTGGCAACTCAACGGCTTGGGAGGCACGGATTCCCTTGTTGGCGCCGACGTCAGTAACACATGGTTGATAACGGCATTTGGTGGAGGATTGCTCAATAGCACGATCCAATTCAACTCGATGGAGAATATTGCGGGCGGAGCAGCAAACGACATTTTCAAAGTCAACCGAGGCGGGGAACTTATCGGGTCGATCAATGGCAGCGGTGGAACTAATGTTCTTGACTACTCATCGTGGACGTCAGAAGTCGCGGTTAATCTACGCTTTTCATCCGCAACTGCATTGGGAAGCGTCTCGAACATTTCGGTTGTCGTGGGTGGATCAGGTAACGATACGCTCGTTGCGGGGGCGCTGGGAAGCGTGCTTCTTGGAGGCGCAGGAAGCGATTCTCTACAAGGTGGCAATGGTCGCGACGTGTTGATTGGTGGTTCCCATTCCGATAGGCTTCGCGGTGGAGCGGGTGAGGACATCTTGTTCGGAGGCACCACAAGCTACTTCAGTGAATCAACGAAATCGTTAGATTTAGCCAGCCTGGACGCCATTTTCAAACAGTGGTCACGAACGGACATGAGTTATACGAACCGAATCAACAGTTTGACCGTTGGTAGCAGTCCTCTCATTAGTTCGAGCAAATTCACAACCGATGCTAACTCAGCCGATGATTTGTATGGTGAAGGAGGGCAGGACTGGTATTTGATCGATCGCAAGGACCGGCTCAGAGACAATCTTGCGAATGAGACTGTTAGCCTACTCAGAGGATAGGATTTAACTCTGCCGAATCCGTTCTAATGGTGACGTACCGTCAAAAGACAATACCTACGCACCCCAGCTCATTCATGACGATCGCTCGTCTCCCAACGAACTTCAGCTAAAGCGTTTCGTACCGGAACAATCTACACGGAGCCATTTGTCCGTATAGTTGAGCCGTGTGCTTGTGTCCGCTGTTCTCGCGGTCCCGAAGAATTGCTAATTCGAGGAGGAATTTCGCATCCGAGGATTCACTCCTTGTCAATGGAATCCAAATCCGATCTACGACAATCACCGTCCTTTTAAGAACTTGCTCAGACCAGGCCTAGCGTACATTGCGGATGGACCGACAATAAAAAGTCAACGTTCAGTTACTTTCGCAGGATATTGCGACACTCGACAGCGGAGTTTGCATATGAATTTTTACGTGATTGCTTTGGTTGTTCTTGGTCTAGCATTGTCAAACGTTTTCATGACCTTTGCTTGGTATGGGCACCTAAAGGATCTAGCAACCCGCCCATGGTATATCGCCGTTCTGGTGAGTTGGCTCATCGCTTTCTTTGAATACATGATTCAAGTACCAACCAATCGCTTTGGGGATGCAAACAAGCTCGAGTTAGGGCAACTGAAGATCTTGCAAGAAGTGGTGACGCTTTGCGTGTTTGTCCCCTTTGCAATCTTGTACATGAACAAACAGCTCTCCTGGAATTTCCTTTGGGCCGGCCTTTGCATGTGCGGAGCGGTCTACTTTGTATTCAAGGGGTAAGCTCGCTCTCGATAGCAACGCGGTCTGCCGTTCTCACAGGCAAACAAACAGCATCTGCTCCGAGAACGCGTTCGATAGCCAACCAAGCGAACTCATTTTGGTCGCATTTAGACTTCGTGAATCCTCGGTTCTATCTCGATGAGCATTCCATTATTCTTAAATCGGCCGCCGATATCGCAGCAAGAACAATTGATGAACTGGACGCCTTCGCGTACCACCGATCCAAAGTTTACGATCGCTTTTTCGTCATGAATATGTCCAAATGCATGGATCTGTGGTTTGATGCGGTCAAGGACTTGTAAGCGCAGCGACCTAGAGCCCACATGGGTTGGTTCCCTGGATTCGATATCCAACGTAACGTCCAAAATACCTTTCGGTGGACCGTGCGTGATCAGGATATCGATATCAGAAGTTATGCTCTGCCAAACAACATCTAGCTCCGAGCGTGCCTTCATGTACGCCCAGTCATAAAACTTGGGGGTGTACGGCGAGCCAAA
>CAIXME010000208.1 GCA_903920425.1 uncultured Pirellula sp.
CTGTGGATGGGCGAATTTGGACGAGGACCAAAAATCGGAGACCGCGATGGCAAAGGACGCGGCCATTGGCCCGATTGCTACACGGTGATGATGGCCGGTGGAGGCGTTACCGGGGGGGCGATCTACGGCAAAAGCGACGCACACGGCGCTTATCCAATCGAAAACCCAGTTGGTCCGGAGGACATCACGGCCACGCTGTATTGGGCCATGGGTATCGATCCACGAGGGGAAGTCTACAACGGACAAAACAGGCCGATGCCCATCGCGCTCGGTAACCCAATCCAGTCGATTTTCACCTAGACGATCTTACCGGCGATCTTACTGGCGAACTTTCTCAAGTATCGATGGTCGGTTTGGTGGGTTGCCGGTCTTTACCAGCTTCCTTCTTGCGTGTCTCTTTCTTCGTGGCAGGTGGCGATTTCTTCGCCTCTTTGCTTTGCTTGCCTAGTTCTTCTTTCACTTTTGCAAGCTCGTCTTTCTGTTGCTGGAGCAGCGATTGAAGCTCGGAAACCTCTGCGGTGCGACGCTCTAGCAGCGATAACGCTTCTCTGTTCGCAACATCGGCCTGCAACATCCGCTCCTTCCATTCGGCTTGCATTTGGCTCAATCGGGATTCAAACTCGCGTTGTTGCTTTTCCAGACTTTGCTGCTGCGTGGCGCTTTGGTCTATCGCGTCTGCCACAGATTTCTCAATCGCTTCCTCCAATGCTTTGGCAGCTGCAATCTCGGGTGCAACTACTTGTTCTTTTGAAGGTGGCGGCAATGGAGCCTTTAATGGCTCCGACACTTTTTCGGATTCGTCATTCGCCGCTACAATACCGGGCGAACCAAGACTGCGGCCTTCGTTGGCTGGTGTTTGAGGAGCTGCGACGGTGTTGGTTGCTGGCTCTGCGTTGTTGGCGGATGGCTCGCTCTTCGCAACATCGGCCCCCTTTTCTGTCTGTTCTTGGCTCAGCGTTGGCTTGGCGACATTCGCTGACATCACTTTAGCCCCAAATGGCAGATCAAGCTCTTTGAAAAATTGTTGACGAACCTCTAGCGGCAGTCCACTTAATTGAATCGCATCAGGCTGTGTTTGAGGTGGCTTAAACTCTTCGACAACCAAACCTTCTTTGGCCAATTGTTCGGCGGTAAGCGATGAAATGAGCCCCGGTGAACCCAACATGCGAACCGGCTGCTCTGCGAGTGCGGTATTCGCACTAACCGATGGCCGAGTGGATTGTGCACCAGCGTTGGTCGGTGCAGGAATAGTTTGTGGGGCCGAACTGGAAGTACTTTTCTCCGCGGCTTGCCCGGCAACATGATTGCTCTTGGGTGGCAATCCCAGGCGTTGACGACATACATCGCAATTGAGGATATCGGGCGACAAGTTGTTTAGATCAATTGCACCAGATCCGACATGCTTGGCCGGAGCTGGAAGCGGAGCAGTGACCGAGGGAGCAACTAGAACATTAGGGGCACCTGGAACAGCGTGAAAAAAGCGAGCTTCGCTGGGCTGAACGATTCCATTTTGTATCGGCGCCATGTAGACCGGTCCTGCCTGACTCACTCCCGCTGGAATGGGCGATGCGAAAATGGGCTCCGCCGGCGAAAGCCTGCGCATTGGCAGGACTTCTTGTCCCGAAAGTTCGGAAAAGAATCCTGAAAACAGGATCGTCGCGAGGATCGCTGCTCGACCATGCGAGCGGTTGCAAAGGTGGGAACGCAAGGAGGATACGGCGATCGAAAAGTTCTTTAACATGGGTGCCATTTCACGGAGGATCAAATGGGATTCAGACCGAGACCAACAATCGGGAATAGAAAGAAGATTGCAGATCCGTCGAGCTAGGGACGCTCAACAGTATAGTTTGGCAAGTATCGAACAACAAAAATCCGTGCAGAAAAGGACAACAGACAGCCATGTTTTCCAGGGAACTTCCTGTCGATTTCGGAAGATAGATTCTGCTAGACTTCGGCCAAAAGTGTAGATCGTTGCCTTCGACTCTGTTTTCTGGCGAGCCCATTATGAAATTTTCAGGACTCATTCTGATCTGCGCGAGCAGCTGTTTGGCTTTGCTTTTGCCAGCAATTGGCGTCGTGAAATTCCCAAAAGTCCCCGCATCGGCGTCCAATTCGACAGCCCTTGGAGCCCCCGTATCGACAACCATTTCCAACGCTATCAACTCGGCTTGGCAGCCAGCAACTTCACCAACGGCTACACCATTTCCTACACAAATCGCAGGGAACACGAACCCGGTTTTGCCAGGAGTCACTGGGGGCGCTTCGATGATGGACCAGTTTTCGACATCGATGCAGACCAATGCGAACACGACTCTTTCCGGTACCCCCGCTGCCGATCCCTCTGGGAACAAACTAGGACTCGGAATTTGGCTTCTACTAGGGCCGGTTTGCTTGATCGGACTCGGGATGTGGTCGTTGGCACCCAACCCCTCCGGTTCGAAATAAGTCCCAAACGCGAGCGCAGCGTCCCTCTCGTAGCGGAAGATGTAAATCTTCCGGTGCGGAGCCATTCGGCCCCCGCGATTCCTATGCTGCAACCTGGCGATTCGATTGTTAAGAATCAGGTTGTTGCTGCTAGCGATTCACCGGAAC
>CAIXME010000209.1 GCA_903920425.1 uncultured Pirellula sp.
AGCTCTTCGATATCGCCTGGCCATGGGTACGCACACAAGGCATCGAGAAAGGATTCTGAGAATTCCATTTTCGTCGCGATTTCGACTGGTTGTGCGCACATCCAAGCAATTACGATCGCACGAAGGTCATCGATTCGTTGCTTTAGATCGGGCAAATCGATACGAATCGTGCCTACGTTCAGTAGGATTTCCTCTCTACCACCTGAGGCATCGCTTTCTGCACTCAATTCGTCAACAACGCCTGAATCCCGCTGCCCCAGGTCGCCCGTTACAAAGCGCGGCGTACAAGTTGCGATCCAGTGGATAGCGTGCTTCTGTCGCAAGTAATTCACTAAGATAGGAATGCAGTCGCCAGGTAGTGACTCCAACGAGTCAAGCACAACGGTTGGTTGTAAAGCACCGTCCCGTTTGTTTTCATCCACCATTTCCAGCATGCTGACGAGGAGTTCGCTGTCCATCAACGCACACTCGATGCGGATAAAGGCGTTTGCAGATTGCAAAAGCGTAGCTCGCTTGCTGCGCACGGCATGGATGGTCTGTGCCAACCAATGACGCCCGGAACCACGTGGGCCGACGATCAGCGTTGCGTAGTGGCTGCCGATGGCTACCTGGACTTGCTCCAACGCCCGCGTCGATGCTCCCGATCGCCCCTGCAGATACCAAAGTGCATTTGGCCCTGCGAATCGCTCTCTCGATTCGGCCAACATCATGTGGATTTGCGAGGTCGGCTCATCGAACCATCGCTGTGATTCGGACTGCGTTGTTTCACTCCAAACACAAAGAACGCTACCCAAGGCAGGGAAGTCCAAAGGAATCAAAATCCGGAGCCAGCGTTTCGACTCTAGGTTGGAGTCCAAACGATCGCCGCTAAAGGGCAGAACTAGTAATTCTTTGCGAGACCAATTCACAGGTAACGCCAGATGAGCTGCCCATGAATCGTCTACTGTGGCAACGTTTGAAAGAGCATGGCTCGGAAAAGGATTGTCGCATGGCAATCCAAGCAGTGCATCAACGGGGCGATTGACCAGTTGTGCCAACGCTTCGTTGGCGAACACGATGGTACCGTCCTCTGCAACAACATAGACAGGACAGCTCGAACCACCCATGAGCCGTGCGATTTGTCGTTTAGCAACCGACCGGTTAGGCTCATCCATAGATACGACAATACTCACTTGGAAACGGGAAACGCGGTTTGCGAGTGCGGTTCAGGAGCTCCATTATAGACGACGCAAACAAAAAAACACTGCGAAGCCGGTAGGCCTTCGCAGTGTTGCGGGAACTGATCTAGTTGATCAAATCGACTGACGCTTAGAATACGTCTGTCAAGAAATGATGACCCCAGTGGTATCGCTGATTGGTTGGGTAGTAGTTGTACCACTTGCGATTGTAAACTGGAATTTGCATTTCTACGGGGTAGCGATGGTACAAGCTATCACTGCTCTTGTAGTATTCGTTGCCGTAGAAGTTCTGTGGATAATAGACATATGGGTAGTGGTTGAAACGCTGGTAGTCACGATTACTCGCAGCTCCACCCCATGTCCGGCCGTAAGCTTGTGGCTGTTGAGCCTGTGTTTCTTCTGAAGATGCTAGACCAGCAACCAATGCTAGTACAGCGACCAAAAAGGCCTTGCGGACCATGACGTAACCCCCCGGTTTAATTCGAAATTTCTTCGCTAATGCGATCGAGGGTTAGAATCGGCAGAATCGCACGTGTAAGTTGAGCGATTTATCCCTACAACCAAAACAAACGTCAGAACGCGCATCCGGATCAGTCGGGAACGATTTCGATATAAGGATAGAACGGGTGAAACCACACGCATGCTGCGCACTGCTGACACCCAAAGAGTTGCACGACACGAGAACTAGACGAAACAAACTGCGTTCAATAAGTCGGATCCACAGCGATCAGCTAGGAGATGGCAATTGGCGAACCACCACGTATTGAACCAATTCATCTACGGTATCGACATCCAAGATGTCATCGTCGATTTTGATCGAGAATCGCTTTTCGAGTTCAAACGTAAGTTCGGCCATGGCGACCGAATCGATTCCGATCATGGCCAAAGAATCGCTACCGCGAGGAGATCCGCCGCATACTTTTTTGAGGTAGTCGAGGATCTGCATCTTGGTGGTATGCTGGTCGGTGCTTTCCATGCTGCTGTTTCCTCGATTAAAGTTCGCTACTGTACGTTCGTGTTGGCTCGGTCGCCTGCCGATGTAGGCAAGCTGGCAGCTTTTTTGCTCGGTCCAGCCTCTTTTAACGCTGCCAAAACTTGGGATTCTGTCAGTACGTCTTGCAGAACAATGGGTGTGTCTGCATTCGTCTTGGAATAGATAGCTAAGACAGGGATCGAGTTGCTGTTCAATTCGTTGAGCTTTGCTTGGATATGTTCCGGATAGTCGGTCATGTCCGCGACCATCGGCACAATATCGTCTGCCAGGATCAGTTCCTTAACGTTTTTCGTCTCCAAAGCTGTATGCAGGTTGAGTTTACAGTTTTGGCACCAATTGGCGGTAAAGTCGATCATTACGGTCTTCCCGTCCGCGACAAGTTTATCCAATTTGGCTTCGTCGTACGGTTGCCATGCCAATTCGTATTGGGATGGCTGGAGATAGTAGAATGACCCGACGGTTCCGGCCAGGGCAACCGCAGTTGCGATTCCCCATGCTCGAATCTTGGACCCTAACTCGGCCCAGGCTGGCACGCGACCGATGAACCAGCATCCAAACCACACGAACATCAGCGCCGAGAGCATCGCCATCCGGTCTTTGTCCAGAAATCCGCTCACGAGGAAGACTACCGCCAGTAGCATCGGAAACGCGAGGAACTCCTTGAACGTTTGCATCCAAGGACCGGGTTTGGGAAGGAATGAGAGTAGGCCAGGCTGCATAGCGACCGCCATGTACGGTGACGCCATTCCGAGGCCGACGCCGGCAAAGATCAAAAGCACGACCCAAGCGGGCTGGGTCAAGGCAACCACAAAGACACCTCCCAGGAATGGGGCACTGCATGGTGTTGCCAAAATGGTAGTGATCAGCCCTTTGGAGAATGCTCCGATGAAGCCTTCTCGATTGGAGAGTTCGGTGCTTGTCTTGCTCATCGCAAAACCGGGAATCGGGATCTCCCAAACACCGAGAAAGCTCAGAGCCAAGGAAAACATAAAGGCGGTAATGATGATTCGAAATTCGATCGATCCGAATTGCTGTCCCCATCCGAACGCTTGTCCGGTAAAGGACCGAACCGCCACGCTTAGCACTCCCAATGCAAGAATGAGAGACACGATTCCAGCAGCGTAGGTCAGAGTTAGCAGTGATGCGGTGCGACGGTCTCCGCCGGCTTCACTGACAAATCCCAATACCTTGAGCCCGATAACCGGGAGAACGCAGGGCATAAAGTTGAGGATGAAACCACCGAGAACCGCCAACCCAAACTTGGTGAGCAATTCCATAGGGGTGAGCGTCAACTTGATGCGAGGACCGTCTATCCATCGATTGAGATTTTTGGTGCTGATATCTTTGAACGGGACTGCCGTTAGAACCGCGTTGACGTTTTCGGACTTGGAAGCGGTGCCAACGTTCACATCGACTTGGAAACGAAAACCTCGCGGTTGATCGCACGAACCGTCGGTGCAGCCTTGATAACCCACAAAGCCTTGGAGTGGGTAGATCCCCTCTTTCAAATTCTCAGGGACTTGGAGAGGGATTTGAAACGCAACCTTGCCGACATAGTAGTCGACTTCGATCCCGCTCCCCATGTCTTTATGAACGACTTTGCTATCGGTGGTAGGAGCTCCAGCGATGAGTCCTGCTTTCTGCGTCAATTGAATCAGAGTTCGCGATTCGATCACTTCGTCGTTGTGATCGTATTTGTAGATATGAAAATCGGGGTCCGGAACTGCGGTAAGCGTAAGAGAGAGTTTGTCGCCCGATTTCACGGATGACTTGTCCAACGTTGCTGTCCATTCGATCGGGCTGGTGGGTTCGCGAAATGGCCCTTGGCTTGCTGCGATCTCCGCAGAAGGGTAAAAGCCAGTGAACTTGGCTTTCAAATCTAGACCACGCACCGGAATACATGATTTGTCACATACCTGGGCATCGACCACGACATTGATTGGCAAGGGGGACGACGTTAGCGGTGTCGCAAACACGACTGGAGCTGTCCAGGTGACGACGTCGTGGTGCGTTTCTACTTTGAGTCCGACCCATGCTTCATCTTCGTAGGAAACGTCAGGATTGGTATCGGGTGTGAAGGGCCCTTTTAGAGTGACTCCTGGCGACTTGATCGAAATCACCGTCGGGGAAGGTCCTCCAGCAGGTTGCGTAGTGGAGAACGTGTGGTGCGAGGGATCGAGTGTTAGGCGGACTTGAACGCGCCCTCGTTTCCCGCCCTCTTCGGCTTCAAAGCTAGCCTCGTATTCGTAGGGTGTCCCTAGCAAAGAGTCGCCTAGTCCACCACCAAGCCCGGGCGTAAAGCCACCTTTGGATTTCTTAGGAGTTCCCTTTCCATCTGCGGCATGCATGCATAACGGCAAGCACAGAAAAATGACAAAAGCGGTGATAAACCGACATAGGGACGAGTGGTTTTGCATAAGTTTGCTTTCGTTAGTGGACCACGCATTTTACTTGCGCAATCCAGTTTCGGTCAACGCTGTTCTCCCGCTAATCGAGCGAATGACGCACGCGTGACGACACCGTTTTCGCTCAAAAAAGGGTCGGAAAATTCCCAAGCTGCGAAACGCTTGCATCTCCCTGAAAGCAAAGGTCGACGTCCGTACCCGGACTCCGCGGCCTTTGTTGATAGTTGCTTTTGTAAAGCACCGAAGCCGGCATATGTCGGTTTGGCTGGATAAGTTCCACATCCGGCGGGGCCGATTCTTGCCCCGGGCTCTCGGCATTGGGCACTACCTCAAACGAAAAGTCGAGCGATTGCGTTTCTGGCTCACAGAATCGAATCTGAAAGTCCATCTCCACTCGTTCTGGCGGTAATGCAGGCAAATTAATATTCCAAAAAGTTTTTGGCGGTAGGACTTTTTGCAACACCGTTTCAAGAACGTAAAGAGCACGAGATGCGGTTACGTTCCAATCGCGTGTAATTTCGCGTTTCATGTATTGGGAAATGGCGATCGATGGAACCCCCATCAAACAGGCCTCTCGAGCCGCCGCGACGGTACCGCTATAAATAATATCAACACCTAAATTCCCTCCGTGATTAACACCGGAGATCACTAAGTCAGGCCTGATACCTAAATGCAATAATGCGACTCGGACACAATCCGCCGGAGTCCCCGATAACGACCATACCGATGTTCCAATCGCATGCAAGGACATTGGTTCACCGGTCGTCACCGCTTGCGAGCAGCAACTGCGTCCTCGGTCGGGAGCGACGACCACACACTCATGCTTTTGGGAAAGCAACGCATACAAGCATTGCAATCCCTCGGCATCGTACCCATCATCGTTGGTCAATAAAATTTTCAAATGCCGAGATCCCTATTAAGTGATTCAAAAACGTTGAGCACCTCGTCGACCGAAGAACTTCCATCGTTCGGGTCGAGTAAGTGCTCATGGCTAAGCACGATGGTCGACTCTGCCGCATACTGACTTGATTCCAGCGTTCCTGACTTTCGGCACCGGCTCCCCGAACGCTTCGTGAATCCATGGAACCCTGGTCCTATCCTGAGCCCGGCGTCCGTTAAGTATTGCAACACGAATTCACGAGCCACACGGAGTGAGCTCTGTTCACTACCGTGTTGGTTTTGAACAAGATGTTGCACCTGAGCCGCATGAGCAATATTGGGCTGCAGCGACATGCCAAATTTGTAGTATGCACCTGTGGCTGGCAACGCAATCTGGGACTTTATCCAAGAGAATCCTGACAGACCACGTATCAATTTGACCGACTCCGCCCTCCGCTTGGCGTTGTCACGGGGCAATGCTTGCAGCTGAGGAATAACGATAGCGGCTTGCATTTCCGATAATGCATAGGAGTCATTGCCTCGCTCGCAATAGATGGTCATGCGCTGCGCGAATTGGGCATTGTTTGTGAGCACAGCACCACCACGCCCTGAGGAAATCACCTTGCTACCACCGAAACTCAAAACGCTGATGTCACCAAAACTACCTGCAACCCCCGAACTCAATTCCGCACCTGGTTCTTGGCATGCGTCCTCAACGACAGCGATATTGCGAGAACGGGCCCATTCGCAGATGGATTCCATGGGGGCAAGGTCGCCATGCAAATGCGACACCACGATCGCTTTCGTGCACTCGCTGGCAGCCGACTCGATTTCCGCCAGCGTCGGAACCCAACCTCCACGCCGCACATCGCAAAGTGCAACCCGCCCGCCTGCTTCCTGGATCGCCCGAAAATTCCCGGGATAGTCGTATCCAGCGAGCAGAACCTCGTCCTCGCCGGAAAGCTTCAATGCTCGCAATGCGAGCTCCACTCCAAGAGTGCCTGAGCAACAAAGTCGGACATGCTCTCGGCCGAAAGACGCCCCAAGCAACGAACGGAGCTGATCTAGGTTTGGGCCAGAATAAGCTCGCCACTGGCCAGATTTCGCGAGATTGGCGATGACTTCATAGATAGCATTGGCTGTTGGATTTTGGAATTGCATCGTCAACAGCGGCTATAGAACCTCAAAAACGGGAAGCGAGGATGGGGCTACCAGAGCAAACTGGGTTCCTAGACCGTCAAATCCAGAGCCCCGTTCGTCCTCGACCATGATTGCGTTGCCGCTCGCTCCGGCGGTGGTTCCGATGATAGTCGATTGTTGTTGGCTTGGGCATATCGACTGGTCGCATTTTCCCAGCTCGAATTGGCATTGGGATTTCCGTTTTGTTGCAAGGAGGAACCGCTCGAACCGGAGCCTGACGAGTCGGTGCTCAATTGCACGTCAAACGACTCGACCTTGATCCCCTGATCCGCTAACCGATCCTTGAGCGTTTGCACATTGCTCAGCAACGTATCGCGGGCGGCGGTTGTCTCCACTTCGAGCTTGGCAAACATCTGCCCTGATTCCATTCGGAGGCTCAGCTGCAGGGATCCCAATTCGGGTGGATGGAGCCGTAATTTCACTTGCCCACCGCCGTCCCCTAACTGCTCCAACCCCCGCAACACTCGTTGTACGAGTTTGACTTCTTGATAGGGCGATATCGACGTACCGGAATTAGGACGTGCAACCTGTGGTTTGCTATCCGCTCCGTTCGAGGCGCTTTGGGTTGTGGGCGATTGCGTTGCAGAAGATAACGACGAGGTCGAAGTTACGGTTTGGCTACTGCCCTGGGCCGATGCAGCTGACGAAACGGAGCTAACGATCGCGCGGTCACCGGCGGACTTTGCGACTTCGGCCAACGTCACATTGGATGCACCAGTCGCTGTCGCCATCTCCAATGAGGTGTTCGCATCCATCGAGGTTATCGGATCAGATGTCGAAGTGGTCAACGTGACGGATTTCTCCTCGATCGCAACCGCAGGTTTGAATACTTCCGCTACAACCTGCGCTTCGCTTGTCTCGGACTCGGACGAGTCCCGTTCATCTCCGGACTTGGAATCGGATTGCGTTCTTTGAGCGAGCCGTTCGGCTCGCCGGTTGCGCACTTCGCCCAATTCGCCTGTTGCCTCCACTTCGGTATCAGCAACATTGCTATCGGATTTAACCTGCTTTACCTCTTGCTGGCCGTCCTTAGGTTTCGCTCGCTGGTTGGTTGACCCTGCGACCGATTCCGCCTTGGCATCGGCCTGGCTGCTCCGCTTTTCTTGGGAGCCACGCACTTCGTTCGCTTGGCTCTCTCGCTTGGAATTCCTGCGGCTCTCGTGCTCATTAGCATGCACGACGTGTTCCGACTTTTCAGATGCAACCTGAGGTTGGTCAGCGTCGGCGGAGACTTGCTTTTTCGTTTTCGCGAGATTGTCGTCAGAGGCGAGCGGAACGGCTTCTTGTACTCCTGAATCGACAGGTTGATCGCTCTGGGAATCTATGTTTTGCGTGGTGTTAACCGACGCCGTCACGGATGAGTCAACTTGTCCTTCGTCGGACGTTGGGCCGACCGCGGTCGTTTCTACAATTTCCGTGGCTGGTTTGGCCTGGTCTTGTTGAACATCCGCGGAATCGTTGCTGATGGCATTTTGCTGGCATGCTAATTGCGCCGCATAAACCTCGGCATCCACATCGGAATCGCTTTCCGCCTCTACTTCTTTTTCAGCGGGCTCTTTGGCGGATTCCACACTTTCGTCGTTAGATTTTTTTGCCGTCGCGGGAGTAGCGGGCAATGAAGGCAGAGGTTGCTCGGATGGTTCGACAACCTTGCACTCGAACTTGCTCAGGTTCAGCAGCTCGTTAAAGAATGATGCCTGGCTAACATTGATTTGCTCGCCTTTGGACTTTCGCTTGTTGAGAGCGTCGTTGGGATCCGTAGTCGGAATACGATTGATTGCACTATCGCTGGACATCGCAAAACTCCCTGTAGACTGCTTGGTTGCGCTGCCTACACGGTTCCCAACGTATCTCTATATCTTGGTTGGCCAGGGATACAGATCGACTCGATGGTTTCGAAAGGTGTTCAGCGCACTATGGCTTAGCACTCTGGGCGTTATCGAGCAAAGACTTCAGAGGTTCCCCGTTCCGGATTTCGCGGAGTATTTCTGCTAGCTTTTCTTGATCTTCAGGTTGAGTGAACTCGCCCAATACCTTCTTTTGTTTATCGGCCGACATACCTCGAATAATCGCTACAACATCCGCTTTTGACCCAGTTTCAAGCATTTTCAATAGCTGCGTTTTGGCACCCTCGGGTTCCAGCTGTTCCAAAAGTCGCTGCATTTCGCCTAGATTCTCTGTGTCCACGCCGGCCTTCTTGTTTTCCACTGCCAAGCGAAACTCTTCGCGTCGTTGGTCAAAACGCTTGATATCTTCTTCTAGCTTTCGCTGGCTATCGTCAAGTCGTCGTTGGTAGGTGTCGAGCGCGCGACCACGGCTATCTTGCTGCAGCAACGCCTCCGTTTTGGCGCTCAGGACGTCCTGATAGGATGGTGTGGGCATGGCGCGACTGCTGATCAACGCCTCCTTGAACCGAACGCTTTGCACGTCCATGCCGTTGAGGAGTGCGACAACTTGCGAAATGGTTTTCGCGTTGACGTTTCCCTTGTAGGCGGCCAAACCAAGAATACAAAGTTGCGCGACAAAAGTGGCCGCGCAGAACCAAAGAAAGAGACCGACAAGCTTTTTCATGATTTCATTCTCCTCGGTTTATTCGCTTTCACGCAATTGCTATGGCCTATGGAACGCCTAATGCGAATCGTTGTACCCTGTTTCGGCGGTTTCGGCGTCCCGGATGGCAGCCATGGCATGGCGGATACTGGACCATTCATCGAGCCGTTCTTGTTGTTTTGCCAACGCGTGCACCTCTGCCGCTTCTAGTCGCTGGTCTCGCAGTTTTTCAAGCGATTTGACCGCTTGCTGAGTTTGCACAAGGGCAAATTGTCGGCGTTCGAGTTCTTGTTTCAATTTGCCTTTGTGGTCTGCGATCTGGGCCGACTGCGCGGAGAGCACCATTTGGTACCTCTGGGCATCCAAGATGAGGTGTAGGTTGATGGAGCCGTGGCTGGCTTGCTTTCGATATGCGTCCATATCTCGATTGGATTGGTCGATTTCGCGTTGAGCCTCGTCGAGTTTTGACATCGCAGTGAGGACGTCTTGAACCGCCTTGGCTGCCAAGTCGCGATCGCGTTCACGCAGTTTAAGTAGAGTTGCGAGCCGAAACTTGGCCATATTGGATTATGCAGCGCGCATCCCTGGTGAGACGGAATTGGCATTTTGATTTTGCGCCACGGTGGTTGCAGGTGCCGTTACGTTCGCTAAAGCCGCTAGCTTCATCAACTCATCCACGCTCTTTGCCCACGGAACCAATTCATGTTGTCCTTGTGCCAAAAAGGACTCAATGGCTGGTCGCAGCTGAATCGCTCGATCGATGGTTGGGTTGCTTCCCTTTTGGTACGCACCAATGTTGATCAAGTCTTCGTTCTCTTTATAGGTCGCCATGAGTCCGCGCACCGTATCGGTGGCTTGACGCATCTCTCGAGTAATCAATTGAGATTGCAATCGGCTCAAACTCGGTAGCACATCGATTGCAGGATAACGCCCTCGCGACGCAATGCTCCGAGACAAGTGAATGTGTCCATCGAGCAAGCCTCGCAACGCATCGCTGATGGGTTCATTCGTATCATCCCCTTCCACGAGCACGGTGTACAAAGCAGTTATACTGCCGCGCTGGTTGATTCCTGTTCGCTCGACCAGTTGAGGCAACATTGCAAACACGCTGGGTGGATAACCTCGCGTCGTGGGGACTTCGCCGGCGGCCAATCCAACTTCGCGTTGAGCCATAGCAAACCGAGTTACGGAGTCCATCAACAGCAGGACATTTTTCCCTTGGTCCCGAAGTGCTTCGGCGATCGCAGTCGCTGTTTTTGCCGCGAGTATTCGTTTGGGGGCTGGCTGATCGCTGGTCGCGACGACGGTCACACTCTTGGCGCGTCCCTCTTCTCCCAAATCGCGATCGAGGAACTCGCGAACTTCCCGACCCCGTTCGCCGATGAGCGCGATAACCACATGGTCCGCTTGGGTTCCCCGTGCCAGCATGCCAAGCAACGTGCTTTTTCCAACACCGGAGCCAGCAAAGATACCCACCCGTTGCCCATACCCGATCGTCAGGAACGAATCGATTGTCCGAACTTGCGTGGGCAAGATTTTGTCGATAGGTGGTCTCGTCAACGCGGGAACTGGCGCAGCGTCGCAAGGCATCTTGATCCCGAACGGCAAAGCCTCACCGTCGTCCATCGGCATCCCGGTGGCATCGAGCACTCGACCGATCAACTCGGGGCAGACATTGACGGATCGATAGGTTTGAAAGAGTTCTACGTGATCCCCTTGCCCAACACCATCAAAGTTATCCAGAGGTGCCAGGACCGTTCGCCCACCATCGAACCCGATGACTTCTGCGTTGAGAGGATCTTGATTGCGGCGACGAATACGAACCAGGGCGCCGACAGGAACCGGAAGCCCATCGACAACGACCGTCGTGCCTCGGATGCTGCGAACTCGCCCTGAAATTCCAAACGGAACGACGCGCTGCAAACAATGGCTCCAGTTCTTGCTGCGCGGAATGCTTGGAAAGCGTTCCAGGATTTGTTGAGCGGACGTCGATTCGGTCATACTACAGGAGCTCTTCGGAAAGGCGTTTCAATTGCGTTTGCATGGATCGGTCAATGGTCGTGTCCGGTGTTTCGAGAACTACACCGAATTTGCCGATCGACGTATCCTCGGCCACCTGGATTTCCACTGAGGGTTTCATGTCATCGATCAATTCGGTCAACGCGCTAGATAGCCTCTGCGCGTCGTCGGGATGGATTCGGAGCGTAATCTGACGCTGTCCCGAAAGCAGCCGAACCGAGTCTTCGATCCACTCCAATAATATTGCGGGGTCCGATTCGATCTGACGTGCAAGTAGTTTTTCCGTGATCGCGATGGCTAGAGTTATGGTCTCGTGTTGCCATTGTCGAAGCCATTGCTGCGTGGCGATTTCGAGATCCTCGCACAAATGCTTGACGCTTGCGGCGGCCTCTACGACGCGTTGTTCTGCAATCTGCCCAGCCATTTGCATGGCCAATCTTTCAACATGGTTTTCGCCGCCACGAATCCCTTCTTCTCGGGCGGCTGCCTTGAGTCGCTCCGATTCCACTTGGGTGTCTCGCAGCATCTGCTGAGCTTGCTCACGAACCGTGTCAATGTATTGTTTTGCACGTGCTGCGACGTCTTCCCAATTGAACACCTCGGTTTGCGAAGTGTTAACGCCCTGAGGTAAGGCTCGAGATTTGAAGACGCTGGCCATAGAGAAAGTTTGCTTGGTTCGTGGTCGGTATCTAGTATTTGTTTATGTTGCGTAGGGGCTGTTACAAAGCGAGTCAGGGATGGAGAAATGTTGGCAATACAGGGGTCATGCTGCTGCAGTAAACGCGACCACTGCTAACGCACCGATTTCTCCTTTGGAAAGAAGTTCTTGGGCCTTGTCTGCGATGAACGCTTGAGCTGCATCCACGTCTCTAAATTGAATCTGGCCCATACTGTTGAGCCTGGCTCTCAATCGCTTTACGTCCTTGGCTGGAACCAATCGCTCCACTCGCATAACGAAATCCTTGCTCGCGCCACTCAGTGCTAGCAAGACGGTGTTCGGCTGGCATGCGTGGAGAACATGGACAAAATCGCGATCATCTAACTGACTCAAACGCTCCAAGGGGGCTTGGTTCGTTTCAACGGCTGGAGCAACTTTGCTAGCGGCCACTGTTTGGCGATTTGTTTGCTCGCGTTGATCTTGCGTTTCTGTGGACTCTGCTTTGTTTGGAAAGCCGCGAGTAGCTTGGTTAGCGTTTGCCGCTGTGGAGAACGGCAGCACGATGGAGTCATCGAACACGTCTCCTTCCCACGTTTCGACTGACTCCGATTTGGATTTAACGAATCCGACCGATGCTACTGGGCTCGGAACAACCGGGTTGTTCATAGCCTTGATGGTGGTGCCGGTTTCGGTATCGATGGAACGATGTGTGGCGGTAGCCGATGCCGTTCTCCATCCGAGCTTACTGGCTAGAATCGGGTTGGACTGTGCTATGGAATTGGTCCAGATATCGATTTGCGAAGCCGGCATTCCGGCCAAGATGGCTTGCAGCTTGGCAAGGCCTTCGGCGGTTTCTTGCCGAGGGACTTCGTACTGTCCAATCTTGCGTTCCAATTCCTGCTGAATATCGCGCAGGATGGCTGGGTCGGTCAGATGCAAATGCGGGAGAGCCGCGAGTGTTGCCCCTGCAACCGCTATCGGCAACGCTTGAACTATCTCTGTCGCCCGTTCCACGGAAACTTGGTTGATTACGGTGGCGATCACGATCGGGCGTTCGCCGTTGAGAATGTCCGCGAGCAGATCGGGGGGCAAGTGTTGCCAGTTATTGGCACCCCCGCCAAAGGAGCCTGATTCGTGGTTGGCCGTGGGGGAGCCATTGTTTCCGAGATGGACGCCGGCTTGTCCGAAAGCATTTTGCGGCCCGTTCGTCGCACTGGCTTGGAGTGCGTAGGAGCTCAAGTCAACTTGATCGGCTTCCTGGCGAGCTTGCGATGCCAAAAGTGCGGCTGCGGGATTGGAGTAGTCGTCCGCCATCGCTGAAGTATTGGTTCGTTTGGGGGCTGCTGATCGAACTCCGGTTGCTTCGAGTAATCCCTGCATGGATTCGAATGCAGCCTCGCGTTCCTGCGGCGATACGCTACCTAGGTTCACCATGGCTTGTCGAACCTGCTTGCTTTGCGCAGGGGGAAGCTGACCCAACAAGCTGCGGGATGTCGCTGCATCTAGGCTTTGAAGCACGATTGCAACGTGCCGAATGCGTTGGTCGGAACCGCTAGACATTTTGGGAATAACTTCGTGCCTGAAAAAGGACAGGAATGGAGTTGAGCCTGGAAAGGGAACTGGTGAATTGGGCGAATGCGGCAAAACAGGGACCCAACATGGACTTGTAGCGTTTTTGATAGATTTGCGTCCAGCCCGGAATTTCTGGCTATTAGGGGTTTCGAAACGGTATTCCGGGGCCGTATGCTATCGAGTTGATTCTATCTTTTCCCAGCTTGCTCGATTTGCCTCAACCACCATGTCAAAGAATTCCAAGATCACCGTCATCGACGCTGAGTCCGAAAAATTTCCTTTCGTATACCGCTCGCCGCTCAAATTTGGTGGGCGCGTCGTGAAAGATGTGACCGTGTTTCGCAGCACCGTCACGATCGAAGACAAGGCCAAGAAAAAGACAGCATTTGGTCTGGGCGAAATGACCATGGGTACCGCCTGGGCTTGGCCGAGCAAAACGCTGACCCCCGAGCAAGTACTACGAACGGTCATCGGATTGGCTGAGAGAATTGTCAAATCGGTGACCACTCTCGATGCTGCAGCTCACCCGATCTTCTTGGCGACTCAATTGAAAGCCATCGCGAAACAGCATGCTGTCGAGTTGGCGGAAGCGATGAAACTGACCGAGCCAATTCCCGATTTGGCAATCGCACTCGCAATGTCGCCAACCGATATCGCCTTGCATGACGCCTTTGGACGGCTTCATAACACCAATGCGTTCAACTTGATGACCCCCGATGACATCGGCTCGGATCTCTCGCCTTGGCTTGGAGAAGACTTCATCGGCAAGCATCTCCAAGAAATCATCAACCCCAAGCCTACGCCTACCCTCAATCTTTATCACTTGGTCGGGTCGCTTGACCCGCTTTCGGCCGCAGACTTGAATCGAAAAGTCGGTGACGGTTTGCCGGAAACACTTGAAGAGTGGATCAACAAGCAACAGCTCTCGCACCTGAAAGTAAAAATCACGGGACAGGATTTAGATGCGGACGTAGGACGCGTCGTCGAAATCGATCGTATCGCGATGCGGGTGGCTCCGACTCGAGCTTGGTCGTATTCCATCGACTTTAATGAAGCATGCGAAAACGAAGACTATGTCATCGACTTTCTCGAACGGCTCGATCGCTTGTCCAAAGACTCTATCCACAAGTTGCATTACATCGAGCAGCCGATGCATCGTGACTTGCGAGCCCGAAAAGAAGTGACCATGCACCGAGTTAGCAGACTCAAGCCCGTTGTGATCGACGAATCACTCACGGACCTTGACTCTTTTATGTTTGCGAAACAACAAGGTTACTCGGGCATCGCAGTCAAAGCTTGCAAAGGAATCAGCGATTCACTTCTGTTTGCCGCTGCTGCGAAGCACTACGGGCTCAAGATCTATGTTCAGGATTTGACGTGCGTTGGCTCATCGTTCTTGACGTCGGCCTCGCTGGCTTCGCGAATCATGGGAGTAACCGCAGTCGAAGGTAACGGGCGTCAATATTGCCCAGCGGGAAACAAAGACTGGGAATCGCTTTACCGACCCATGTTCCATATCCTGGGTGGTGTCGTACCAACCGAATTGCTCGACGGGGTTGGACTCGGTTTCGCATGGCCTCGCAACATGCTTTCCAAAAAGTACGCGAGCCACGCTTCGGAATAAAGATTTAGTTTGGGAGTAGCATCGTGATTTTTTGCGCTCGATCGTTTTTGTTGATCGCTCTTGCTCTTCTTTTTTCATTGACCGCAAACTCATTACCCGATGCGTTTGCTCAGGATGCAGCTCCCGTTCCCTCTTTGGGCCAACAGCTCACCGACGAGCAGGCTGCAGGCTTGGCGAAGTTGGCATTGGCTGGGCTTCAACGTGAATTTCCGAACAAGCCAGCCAATGTGATAACGGGCCCTGAGACCATCCTGGGGCCAAAAGCCATGCATCCCGCCTTCTATGGTTGCTACGACTGGCATAGCAGTGTGCACGGACATTGGATGCTGATTCGATTGCTTAAGACGAATCCCAATCACGCATTAGCTCAAGAATCGAGAGTGCGACTGTCTGAGAACCTCACCGTAGAGAATATCCTCGTTGAGACAGCCTATTTCGATGAGAAAGAAAACAAATCGTTCGAACGTATGTATGGGTGGGCATGGTTGCTGCGAACTGTCGATGAGCTGCATACCTGGAACGATCCGCTAGGAAAGCAGTGGCTCCAAGCGTTGAAGCCCCTGGAGCAACGCATTGTTGAACTTACCAAGAATTATCTTCCCAGGCTCAAGCAGCCTATTCGAACCGGCGTTCACCCCGATTCTGCATTCGCGTTAGGACAAACCCTCGATTATGCAAGAACGGTGGGTGATAAAGAACTCGAGTTGCTTGTAACCACGCGAGCTCGCGAGTACTACCTGAACGACAAAAATTACAACACCAATTACGAACCATCAGGCGAAGACTTCTTTTCTCAAAGCCTCAACGAAGCAGATCTGATGCGTCGCATTCTCACTGCTAGCGAGTTCGCAAACTGGCTCACCCAGTTCCTTCCGAATCTACTAAACTCCAATTTGCTCTCGACTGTCGACGTGAGCGATGTGACCGATCCAAAACTCGTTCATATCGCCGGTGTGGATCTATCTCGTTCCTGGTGCATGCAAGGTATCGCCAACGCACTTCCTCAAAACGATCCGAGAAGTGCACCACTTATGCGGTCGGCTCAACAACATGCCAAAGTCGGCCTGAGTTATGTGTTCAGTGGACACTATGAAGGTGAGCACTGGCTTGGAACCTTTGCAGTTTATATGCTCACAGATCCGACAAACACCCAAAAGACAAAGTCGAATTAAGCCGAGTTCTTTTGATCGGGACAACGAAACCGTCCCACTTTGAAAGACCTGAGCTCGCCATGCTTTGTTTTTCTCCCCGTCGTCCTGGCCCGCCAAAGGCGAAACGAAGACGGTTTCAACTCCGCTCGCATGAGCTTGATGACTTGCCCTGGCGTCAGGCCAAACTGCGATTGGATTGCATCGAATGTCGTGCGATCTTCCCATGCCATTTGGATGATTCTATCTTTTTCAGCAGGACTCAGGCTCACGACGGATCCTTTTGCTTTCGTGTTGAAGCTGGTTGACGACGACACCGCTCGCTGCAGTATTTGACATTTTCCCAAACCTTTTCCCACTTTCGCCGCCAAGCAAACGGGCGACCGCATGCATGGCAGATCTTCGTGGGCAAATTCGATTTTGTGTTTTTCAAATGGCCCCCGTGCTGTGTGTTGAAAGACTGCAATTACTGTATGGAAAGGTCAAGTCTGTAGTAGCGGGAGCCAGGTGAAGAAGCTTTCTGGAACTGAATTGGCGAGCTTGCTATACTCGGACCAACTTTGGTCTAAACCCTTTTCTCTCAAGGAACTGAAAATGAATCGATTCGTCCTAGCGCTTTCTTTCTTCGTGTGCTTGTCCGCCGCGACTCAATCGCAGGAGCCAACGCAACCCGGTAAAGAGCACCAATTTCTCGCGGAAACAGTGGGGGAATGGTCGGTTACGATCGCTTCACCAGGTGGCGATATGAGCGGTAAATGCGTTTACAAGATGGCGCACAACGGACTTTGGCTCACATCGCAATTGGATATGAAGATGCCTGTGGGTACTTTTACAGGTCAAGGCTTGGACTCGTATGATCCTGTGAAGAAGAAATTCATTGCGATTTGGGTCGATTCGATGTCCGCTTCTCCTTTGGTACTTGAGGGCGACCGCAGTGCAGATGGAAAGAAAGTGACGTTAACCGGTAAAGGTCCTGGTCCTGATGGCAATTCGGTTTCGTACAAAACAGAAACGGAGTACGTCAGCAAGGACAAGCACGTATTCAAAATGTGGATGGGTAGCGATTCTGGTGAACCGATGATGGTTGCCACCTATTCGCGTACTAAGTGATTTTGTACTCGCATAGGATCCGCAATAAAGCGACTAAACCTTGCTGGAAAGCTGCAGGCAATCCAGTTGCCTGCAGCCCAAGTTCGCCATGAATCAATGGCGATTCGCCTGAAGTTTTGCACCGTAGATCGCCTTCGCTTTAGGCCAGATATCGGCCAGATATCTAGAGTTGTCAGGTTCGGTGCAGAGGTGTGTTATTCCCTTTGATTCAATTTGCGATACCATCATTGCGTTCCGTACTTTTCGAATGCGATGTTGGATGTGCTTTGCAATCTCTTGCTCTCGATTGCCGCATTGCGATGAGCTAGTTTGATCCTGGATGCTCATCCGGTAGTGGACGAATGCTCTCTCTTTCCGCTAAGCTGTGCCCTTGGCGTGCCGCGATGAATAGACGCGAAGCCTTTTGCCCATTTCTCCAGGAACACCGATCGCTATGGAAACTCGAGTCACCAAAGACTTAATAGGGCTGGGCGCTTTGGCGATCGGCGTCAACGTTTCCCTCATGATTATCAAAATCATCGTTGGCATGGCCGGAAATTCGTATGCGTTGGTTGCGGACGGAATCGAGTCGGCAAGCGATATCTTTACATCGTTGATCACTTGGTCTGGGTTTCACCTTTCTCTCAAGCCGCCTGATCGAAACCATCCCTTTGGCCACGGAAAAATTGAATCTCTCGCAGGCATTTTCTCGGGGCTGTCGTTGCTTGCTGCGGCTGCATTTATTGCGTTTAGCTCGGTTCGCGAAATCTATACGCCGCACCATGCTCCCGAGTGGTTTACGTTACCCGTTCTGTTGTTGGTGGTCTTGGTCAAGGAAGTCTTGTCCCGAAAAATGCTTGCGACAGGGCAGGATATCGGAAGCCAAGCAATCCAAGGGGATGCGTGGCATCATCGTTCCGACGCAATAACCTCCGGTGCAGCCGCGATCGGAATCGCAATCGCATTGATTGGCGGAAAGGGGTACGAAATGGCAGATGATTGCGCAGCGTTAGTTGCGTGCGTGATCATTGTGATCAATGGTGTCGCTATTATCCGTACAGCGTTGCATGACATACTGGACGGCCATGTCGACTATGCCATCGCGGAATCGGTGCGGACCCTCGCTGAAAGTGTAGAGGGGGTCTCGAACGTGGAAAAGATCCGGATTCGCAAGAGCGGCATTTCTCTTTACGCAGAGCTGCATGTGCGAGTCGACGCGAACATGACCGTATTCCGAGGGCATGCCATCAGTCACGCGGTCAAGGACAAAATTATGGCTCACGACAGCCGGTTCCGGGACGTGCTAATCCATCTGGAGCCTGATTCGCACATAGCCCAGATTGGCTCATCGTAGGGTAGGAAGTCTATTGACCGACGCTCGCCAGGAACTCTCTTGCGACGGGCAGTCTCATCCCTCGATATGAGTCCAGTCGGAATCGTAATCCTTGGATTTGATCGATGCGTGCTGGTTGTCCGGTAACCACTTCGATCATGCGCTGGATGAACAGATCCGGGCTATTGCCGGCGCGGTCATAAAACGCAACGCTAGCCAGCAATTCCGCCTTGAGTTCGCTAACCGAGGTTGAACCTACTGCGAATTGATTTCCCCACGCTTGTGCTTCACTCATGCTAGGATCGCGGCCGAGAATCTGTCGAAAAGCTTGGTTTAGCACACTCGTATTGGATGGGTAGTAGCCGATGGCGTTAGCTGTTCCAGAAACCACATAGGACGGTCCCTGCAATCGCAAGTTGTAGTTGGATTGGGTTCCTGGCACGGGAGCGTTGATGTCTTGTGTCCCGTAGGCAATAGCAACTCGATTCGCATCGTAGAAGGTTGCGATGAGGCGATAGCGGTCGGTTGGGCTGACGTATTGAGGATCGAACCGGATTGTGAACGGAAATGGGCCGGCACCAAACGTTTGGCGGTAATCGCTGGTTGCACCGACTTGCATGTAGGGGCGAGTGATGTTTTGCAGTTCCACCTTGAGCGTGCCGTTGGCTGGAACAAGCATTGTACCATCGACGAACACTTGACCTGTCACAACAGACGCTGATTGCTGTTGATTGATGCTAACGTCTACATTGCGCAGTTGGCGCGTTAGCGAGTCTAGGACGACCAGTCGCACGCGACCATAAATATCAGCGCGTTGATTCATTTCGAAGATGAGGTCCACGGTTCTTCCGTTCACATACCCAACTTGGGAGCCAGCGACGGAAATGACGACATCCCCGGCTTTGAGGCCTGCGAGGGCAGCGACTCCCCCCGGGACTACTTGCTGAATCGATACTCCATATGGAGTATTCAAGATATAGGCACCGAGTTGCCAATTTTGCCATGTGGGTATCAATTGCGGTTGCGGAATCGAAGTGCTGACTGTGCCCCACTGAGGCACTTGGAGCATTGTTCCGGAATAAACATTCCCCCACTCCGATCCATACCCGGTGGGCACGCCGACCGTGTTCACGAAACCATACTGTGCTAGTAACATGCTTGAGTGCCAGCAGCACAACAGTGCAATGAAAGCCAGGCGGAAGCTATGAAGAACGATATGCCGAAGTAAGACTGTGTATCGAGTTGGCATCGTGAAACCCATTCTATGTTGTGTGAGCGATTATCGTAGCTGTTGGCCAAAAAGTTCGGTAAGTTGATGCTGAACAAATCCCGGGTCTAAGGGATAGAATCCAGACTGCATCATGACCAATTGGCCATCACGGCTTAACACATATCGCAACACCGATTCACGCACTTTGCCATCTCTGCTTAGCTGGTCTTTATCGAGGACCAGCATCAAAGGCCTAACGATTGGGTATTTACCCATTAAGACGTTTGCTTCGGTGGCGGCGACGATATCCCGTCCGACAGCGAGGGGAACGCGTCGAACATCGGGGTGTTCGTAGTTGAGATCGGCGAAACCGATACCCTTGGGATCATTTGCTATGGATTTGCAAATTTCTGTATTCGAAGTGCACGCAATAGCGGTACTCGATAGTTCCGCACCAGAAAGCAGCACGCGTGAAATGAAGACCCTCGATCCGCTTGCTTGGTCGCGTTCGTAGATCGAGATTGGCTGATCTGCCAACGGTCCTTTCACTCCGAGATCACCCCAAACCTTACATTTCGGTTGACCGTTAGCAGTAGCGGCGAAGATGGACTTCAGCGATTCAGGAGCGAGGCTCTCCAAGGGATTGTCTTTGTGTACAAAGACGGCCATCGCCTCCATACCGACTGCAATGGCAATCGGAGCCTTGCATTTTCCAGCTTGTAACATGGACTGGTCGGTGGCATCGACGGGACGACTCACTCCAGCGATGATGGTTGGGTCTTCCGATAGCAATTTCAGTGCGATTTCGGAGCCTTCTGCCGTGCCGTTGAACTCCAAACCGGGGTGGAAAAGTTTTAAGTTCTTTGCCCATTGGTGCCCTACGTCGTTCATCGTGGTCGAGCCGCTCAGGGTGACTTTGCCTGCGATTTGATCGAGCGGTCTGTAGGGAGGCAAGTGTTCGAGCACTTGCATGATCTGGAACTGCTCTGGATGTCCGTTGGCAGTTTGTGATTCCGGTTGCGTACCGGGCACGACTTGCTGAGCGGGCGCTCCTTGCTGAGCGGGCGCTGCCTGCTGAACAGGTGTCGCAACAGATTGAGCATGTACTGTCGATGGAACGCTGACAGCGGCTGTCAAAAGGGACAGCCAACAAAGACTCCTAGAAACCGACATTCCTCACTCCTTTATCCAAACATCACAAGCTGCAACACAAGATCTGCAATCGGTCCGCTCCCGGACCTGCGAATTTTACACCCAGTAGGAACCGCTCGCTAGTACGTCAACGCCCCAGTGCGACCTGATCGTGCACCAGCCACTATTTCACTGTTTCGCATTCAAAATGAATTACTTTGCATGTAAGCATATCGAATTTCAACGCGCAGCCCGACATCGTTTGCCCTTTGGTACCAAATGTGCAATCATCCTCGAGAATACTCGCATGGGGTACGGCATTGTGCTCTCATAGTGGGTTCGGATTCTTACCCACCGTACGTTCCATATCGGGTGGCCGATTCGAAAAGAGGCCACCCGCAGAACCAGACTATGAACAATCCATCGATGTCAGATCAGACGTTAGAATTCGCGATATCGGGGATGACGTGCGCAGGTTGTGTTAGCCGCGTGGAACGCGTCCTGGCAAGCGTGCCTGGCGTCGAGCACGCCAGCGTAAACCTCGCAACCGAGCGAGCATCAGTTCGATTTTCTGCGACTTCGCAGCCACAACCCAACGCACTCGTACAAGCCACTGAGAAAGCGGGTTATCACGCGACGCTGCTCGTTCGGGGGGCTTCGTTAGACATGAGCGAAACCAAAAACCGCGAGCTAAGCGAACTACGTCGATCGCTGCTTTGGTCTACCGCATTCACAATACCGCTCTTTCTCATCGCCATGTTGCCCATGCTTTGGACGCCATGGATGGATCAGATGATGCGATGGTTGAGCATGACGGGATGGAATTGGATAATGCTCCTTTTGGCTGTCCCCGTCCAGTTTTGGATCGGGCGGAGATTCTATATCTCTGGCTGGAAGAGTTTGATCGCTTTGTCTCCGGATATGAACGCGCTGGTTTCGATAGGGACCACCTCCGCATTCCTCTACAGTCTGTGTGTAACCTTGCGACCGGATTGGTTTCCCGAAGAATCCCGACATGTCTATTTCGAAGCATCTGCGGTTGTGATCACATTGGTTCTGCTAGGACGCTATCTGGAATCGCGAGCGCGAGGAAAAGCAAGTGCGTCTATGCGATCCCTTTTGCAGCTTCAGCCCAAGATCGCAAGAGTCGTACGCGATGGGACAATCGTGGATCTGAAAATAGAGGAACTCGCGATTGGAGATGTAATCGAAGTGCGCCCTGGAGAGACCCTTCCTGCGGATGGAGTTGTCTTAACGGGAACCACGTTTGTGAACGAGAGCATGGTGACGGGTGAACCTATGCCGGTTTCCAAATCCGCTGGGGATACCGTCGTTGGTGGGACGACCAACGGTAATGGTTCCATTCAGTTTCGCACTCAGGCAGTCGGAAAGGACTCGACCATTGCCCGAATTGTCTCTTTTGTGGAGAACGCTCAAGCCACCAAACCCGCCATCCAAAATGTCGCCGATCGCGTGGTGGCGTATTTCGTCCCTGCTGTTTTGTTAATCGCGTTGCTTACCGCGATCGTTTGGTGGTCGGTCGATCCAGAACATGGCTTGGAAAAATCGTTAATACATGCTGTTTCGGTTCTGATCATTGCTTGCCCCTGCGCCATGGGGCTTGCTGTTCCAACGAGCATCATGGTAGGAACCGGCAAAGGAGCTCAGCTCGGCATTTTGTTTCGAACTAGCCAAGCGCTGCAATCGTTGCAGGAAGTCGACACCGTTGCGCTAGACAAAACAGGGACGATCACCGAAGGGAAACCACGACTCATTGAACTGACTCTTCTCGCCGATGTAGATCGATCGCAGTTGCTTGGCAAACTGGCCCGGGTTCAGGAAAAGTCCGAACATCCTCTCGCCAAATCGATTGTCGAAGCGGCCAAGCAAGCTGGAGTCAAGAGCCTTGCCTTTGTGATGGAGTTCGTCGCAGTTCCCGGGCTGGGTGTGCATGCGAAGCTTTCGGACAGAAGCATCGTCGACATAGGCTCAAGCCAATACATGTTGCAATTGGGGATTGATGTTCAAAGCGAATCGGCGAAATGGGAGCATCACACGCTCCGAGGGGAAAGCGTATTCTTTGCATCCATCGATCATGTTTTAGTAGCGGTGCTCGCTGTTGCAGATACGATCAAAGGAAGCAGTTCGGAAGCGATCAATGAACTTATTAGCATGGGTAAACGAATCGTGATGGTCACGGGAGATAGCGAGCAAACGGCTTTGTCTATCGGCGGAAAACTGGGCGTCCATTCCGGAGATGTTTACGCAGGTCAAACGCCGCGAGCAAAAGCGGAGGTCATTACTGGATTGCAATCACGAGGTCGGACCGTCGCGTTTGTTGGTGACGGGATCAACGATGCCCCTGCGCTCTCGATTGCCAATGTGGGAGTGGCGATCGGGACAGGTACGGATTTGGCGATTGAAACGGCGGATGTCATCTTGATGTCTGGCGATTTGTTGGCACTGCCTCAAGCGATCTCCCTGTCGCGATCGGTAATGACCAATATCAAGCAGAACCTGGCATGGGCATTTGGTTACAACATCCTATTGATACCGATGGCTGCTGGCCTTTTTCATCCGTGGACCAACTGGAATCTCTCACCCGTTTTGGCCGCTCTCGCGATGAGCCTGTCCAGTTTCTTTGTCGTAGCCAATTCGCTGCGACTAAAAAGCTGGACTATTCGTCGCTAAGATTGGCGAGAACTCGTTTGGCTGCATCGATCGTATAGTCGATATCTTCCGGTCGGTGTTCCCTCGAGAAGAAAAGGGCTTCGAACTGGCTGCAAGGCATATAGACACCTTGGTCGATTAACCCCCAGAAGTATTTGGCGAATCGGCTTCGATCCGATCGGTTGGCGGTCGGCCAGTCGACTACAGGCGCATCGTTAAAGAACAGAGTCATCATGCTGCCCATGCGTTGCATTTGGGCGGGAAAGCCTGCGTCAGTAGCGGCCGCGAGCAAGCCTTGCGCGAGTCGAGCGCCTTGTGTTTCGAGGTATTCATAGGGAGGTTGGTCGCGGAGCAGTTCGAGCGTAGCGGCACCGGCGGCCGTGGCCAACGGATTACCGGATAGCGTGCCGGCTTGATAGACTTTTCCAGCGGGCATTACGTTGTCCATGATCGCAGCGTTGCCGCCATAGGCTGCCAAAGGCAATCCGCCACCGACAATCTTTCCAAGCGTCGTCATGTCGGGCTTGATTCCAAAGATGCTTTGGGCGCCTCCGTACGCAACGCGGAATCCAGTCATCACCTCATCAAAGATCAACACGGTGCCATGCTTTTGCGTTTCCTCGCGAAGGGCACGCAGGAACGAAGCGGACGGTACTACAGTTCCCATGTTACCAACGATGGGCTCCAGGATCACAGCCGCAATCTCAGTTGGGTAGGTTCGAAATGCTGCGACGAGTGCCTCGACGTCGTTGTAATCGAGAACGATCGTATCCTTGGATGTACCTGTGGTTACACCTGGCGAATCAGGAACTCCGAGTGTCGCCGCGGCCGATCCCGCCGACACCAAAAGAGAGTCAACGTGCCCGTGGTAGCAACCAGAAAATTTGATTATTTTCTCTCGCCCTGTTGCTCCTCGTGCAACCCGAATCGCGCTCATGGTAGCTTCGGTGCCGCTGCTGACCAACCGAACACGCTCAATGCTGGGTACGGCATGCATGATGAGTTCAGCGAGTTTGGATTCGTTTTCCGTTGGGGCGCCGAACGAAGTTCCTTTGGAGGCGGCTCGTTGTATGGCATCAATAACAACGGGGTGTGCATGGCCGAGGATCATTGGCCCCCAGGAGCCGATGTAGTCAAGATACCGATTTCCATCGATATCGTGCAGGTACTGGCCCGCGGCGCTCGCCATGAATATCGGTTCACCGCCGACTGCGTTGAACGCACGAGCGGGAGAGTTTACCCCTCCAGGAATCAGACTTTTGGCATGGGCGTAAGCTTGACGGCTTCGATTTCGCGATGGAGAGCTCATACGATGGAATACAGTTGCGAGTTGGAGGTGGGGCGACTGCAGGAGAGGGGTTACCACCCCATAACCATATTGGATTCGATGATGCGCCGAGCCTTTTCGAGATCAGAACCCGTTTCCGACATGTACAACCGAATCGCTTGCAATTTGTCACCCGAAGATTTCGATAAACAATCACGAGCTATGCTGCAAATGTCGAGACTTCGACCGGTGGCACCGAGCGCGGCTTTGGAAATGACCCACGAGTCGCGAGGACGTTTGGTTATTCGAACGATTTCGTCGGTTGGGTAAGCGTCTCGCAAAGTATCGCGAGCGCTTGGCTCGTCTTTCGCCCAGGTGATAAATATGTGAGAATCAGTTTCGATCTCGAATAGCGGCATTGGATCGGTCCCAATGTGGTAAGGTTTCTCTGAAAATTGTGTTCGAGATCGTAACAGGCAAAGCCATGTTGCGAAAGGATTACGTTGGTTCGAAAGGACTTTTGTTCCCCGGGCTCGGAATCGACATGACTGCAAAGCGAACGTCGGAAATATGAAAATACCAACCACACCTTTGATCATCGCAGCAACCATTGCAATCGCGATCGGTCCGCTTTTCGTTGGCTTTTTCGGACCGGCATCGGATGCGAGGTGGCTTCTGGCGAGAGCGGCCAACGAATATCAGGATGGAAAGCCTGATCAAGCTCGCAAAACGCTAGAAAAAGCTGCGGCGACGTCGCAGGATATTTTCGTCGATGCCGACTTTTGGAAATTGCGTTTCCAGATGACTTTCGATAAGAAAACGGTAGCCGAAGCCGACGTGCAAACGCTATACGAGAGCAGCGTCGCAAGCTTGTCCGGCATGGAATCGACCCGTAAGAACGCCGTTTTAGAGTTCTTGGCCGCCCTTTTCAAAGAGCATGGTCGATTGGATCTAGCGGTAGGATTGTTAGAAGCGAATCTACCTCCGATTGCCAAGCGTCCTCCCATTCTCAACAACGACATGGCCTACTTTCGTGCCCTGGCGAAAAAGGACTTGGACATCGCGTTGCAGGAAATCGATGCCGCGCTCAAAGTGGAAGTGAACCCTGGGTTCTTGGATACCAAAGGCTGGGTTCTGCACGGATTGCGCAAAGATGAGCTCGCTTGGAAATTTGCCAACGAAAGCGTGAAACGCCAATACGATGCGCTCGGTGAAATTCGAGGGCTGTTTGAACCTGGTCCCAGCGACACGAAAATCGGCGTGCAAACCACCAAAGTGGATTTGCCGTCTACCACCAGCGAACCCTCCAAGCCAGACAAAACGAGCGAATCCGAAACCGCTCAATCGGATCCCGCTGGAGAACCCGAAGCGAAAGAATCGGACTCCGAGACTCAAAAAATTGAGCCCAGCCAAGAGCTAACCAAAGAGCTATCCAAGGCATTGCTGGTCGTCAACAAGCTCGATGAAATCAAGAAAAAATTCCCAAGTAGCGAGCACATCAAACTGGAGCGGCTGGCGAGAACGTTGGCCGTCTTGAGATTTCACCGCGCGTGCATCCTGGATGAACTCGGCCGAGGCGAAGAAGCGGAAATCGACTACGATTGGCTGGATCGATTTGGCTTTTCTGACGTTCGCTTGCTGGACTAAGCATCTGGATAATAGCGGTTTCGGGATTGCTGGAGTTCGGATAGGATGCGTGGACCGTCTTGCTGACCACGCACTCCGAACCGCCCCGTATCCGAGGATTGATTTGGACCCATGAGCGAACTGCACCATGAATGCGGTGTTGCCGCGATCTACCACTTGCCCACCGGCGATGAAAGCCCAATCTGCCCCGAAGGTGGCCGAGAGTCAATTTCGTCGTTGTTGCCCCGTATGCTCCAGGATATTCAAAATCGTGGACAATTGGCGGCGGGCTTGACTAGCTTCAACCCCAACCGCTCGCAACTTCTCGATACGATGAAAGATATCGGGACCGTTAGCGAAGTGTTCCGACTCTCGCATCGCGGCAAGAGCGAAGCGATTATGGAGCAGTATGCTGGCCGAGCTGCCATCGGGCACGTTCGCTATGCGACCTGCGGTCAA
>CAIXME010000210.1 GCA_903920425.1 uncultured Pirellula sp.
AGATAGGTCGTTACCTCCGGATCATCTTGGTTGAAGTCCGGCAAGATATCGATGAACCAACCATCGATATTCAATGCTTGCGTTTGACGCGTAGCCCGCGGGTTCATGGCGGTCCATTTTTGCCAATTGTTTGAGGAGTGTTTGTCCATCGTTCCGTTCCACCATGTTGCGGTAGGTGGATCGTTGGCCCACACGTGGTACGGCCCTGTATGGTTCGCGACTTGATCTTGGATGACCTTCATTCCCATGGAATGGGCCTTATCTACGAACTCCTTCAACTTTTGCTTGTCCCCCAAATGCTCGTCAACACTGTACATATCAATGGCACCATAGCCGTGATACCCAGTCGAAGGCTGTTTGACGTTGGTTGCGTCCGGATACGCTTCCTTGAAATCAAGCCCGTCGTTGTTGTCATAAATGGGTGTAGTCCAAATTGCCGTCATCCCCAAACTTTGAATGTAAGGAAGACGCTGGATCAATCCTTGAAGATCCCCTCCGTGGTAATGCCTTGGCTTGCTTCGATCAAACAATTCAGGCGACTTGTTGGATTTGTTATTGGATGGATCGCCGTCCGCAAAACGATCTGGCATGACGAAGTAAATAGCGTCATCTGGCGAATAGCCCTTGGGCTGCTGCTGTTGTGAAAGCGGTTCGGTGACCACAAAAGGGAAAATCGATCCTTTCGTTTCACCCCGCTGCATCGTTATCTGATACGGACCAACCGGACACGCCTCGCCAATCTCGAGATCCGCAAACAAATAGTGACCGTTCTCGCTCGACCGATAATTGCTCAGTTTCAAATGAGGTGTGTTCGCAACTAGCGAGATACCTGAGTGAAGGTTCGTTCCTCTAATAAGCAGGCGGACCTTTGGCAAACTCGACTGAGTCCACCAGGAAGGTGGATCAACCTTTTCAAACTTGGGAGCTTGCGAATTTGTTGCGGGTGCTTGAGCATTCACTCCGCCGGCAAGCATCAACAAGGCCAGCCAGGTGGCAACCACTACAAAAAACCGAGCACCCAAGAAACGAGATGTACAGGTGGTAGAAAGCATGTGATTCGTCGCGCAAGAGGAAAGCGATAGCAGACTTCAACGAGTCCACATTCTATTTCCCCATCAATGGCAACGAAAGACGCCCAAAGAGCACGACAGGGCGGTTTTCGCTGACTTTCCACACTGATATGCGATGAAGATCCCTTTTGTATACCCCGAGCCCATGGCAGTTCCACCTCGAGAACCGCACACTCGCATTTGCCGGCCGATCAATGCATCGATTTCTCAGCCAATCAACCAAAGCCTAAAACGCCTGTTGATCGATCGGATCCGATGCTTCGTTCGGATTGATTTCGTTATTGACGTTGCGTTGCTTTCGCCCAGCTCGACGTTGTACTGCAGCACCGATAAAGGCCGCAAATAACGGATGGGATTTGGTAGGCTTGCTCTTGAACTCAGGGTGAAACTGCACAGCCAAATAGAATGGGTGCGACGGGAGCTCAAGAATTTCGACGAGATTCCCATCGGGACTCTGCCCGGAGAATCGCATGCCATGGGCTTCAAATTGACTGCGATACACGTTATTGAACTCATAACGGTGGCGATGTCGTTCTGAAATTTGCTCCCCTTGATAGGCAACTTGTGCGACCGAATCCTGTGTTAGAACACAGGGCTGAGTGCCCAAACGCATGGTGCCACCCATGTTGGTAACTTTGCGTTGTTCATCTAGCAAACAGATAATGGGAGCTGGGGTGTCTTTGTCAAACTCGGTCGAATGGGCTCGTTCGAGGCCAACGACATTACGGCCGAATTCGATAGCGGCGCACTGCATACCCAAGCAGATACCAAAAAAGGGAATATTGCGTTCACGAGCATACCGTATCGCTTGAACCTTCCCCTCAACGCCACGCTCGCCGAATCCACCTGGGATCAGTATGCCGTCATAGCCAGCAAGCAATCTCTCAGGTCCCTCTTCTTCTATTTCGGCGCTTTGAATTCGGGCAACTCGAATCTGCGCTTGATGATGGATTCCCGCATGATCGATCGCTTCGTAAATCGACTTGTAAGCGTCTTTATGTTCCGCATACTTGCCGACGACCGCGATACTGATTTCGTGCTTAGGATTTCTAAGTGCATAGAGCAGATTATCCCAGGCGTCCAACCGCAATGGCTGGCCAGTGAGATGCAAACGCTTCATCACAAACTCGTCCAATTTGTGATCTCGAAGAGATAGCGGCACTTCGTAAATCGAAAAATCCTGATCCTTTTCCTCGATGACTGCTTCGAGAGCGACATTGCAGAACAATGCGATCTTCTCGCGTTCCTCGCGTGAAATGTTTTGTTCGCAGCGGCAGATCAGCATATCCGGCTGGATACCGATCTGGCGTAGCAGCCCAACGGAATGCTGCGTTGGCTTGGTTTTGATTTCGGCAGCCGCCTTGAGGTAGGGCACGAGAGTCAAATGGATGAACAAGCAGTTGTCCCGACCGACATCCTGAGGGAACTGGCGAATGGCCTCGAGAAACGGAAGGCTTTCGATGTCGCCAACCGTACCACCGATCTCCGTGATGACAATGTCCGTGTTGCTATCAGCCAAACGAAGAATCGATTCTTTGATTTCGTTGGTGATATGCGGGATGACCTGTACCGTTTTCCCTAGAAACTGGCCGCGGCGTTCTTTCTCGATGACTCGGAGATAAATCTGCCCGGTGGTGTAGTTGGAATCGCGAGTCAATTGACCGCTGGTGAATCGTTCGTAGTGCCCCAAATCGAGATCGGTCTCGCTGCCATCATCGAGAACGTAAACCTCGCCGTGCTGGTACGGACTCATGGTACCGGGATCGACGTTGATGTACGGATCCAATTTTTGCATGCGAACACGCAAACCACGGGCTTCAAGCAGCATGCCGATAGAAGCACTAGTTAGCCCTTTGCCAATAGAGCTAACCACTCCGCCAGTTACAAAAATATGTTTTGTCATCGATTTGGGTGTGTTGCGAGCACGGAATCAGTAGTAACACGACGGACCAAGATCTTAACACCAAACATACGTTCTGACAAATTGGCTTTTTGAAACCCAAAGCAGCAGGGAATCCATCAGGATACCACAACGTGCAAAACGTGCTAAATCGACTCGAATTAACGGTCGCTACGACTTCGTGAATCGCGAACGGTAAACAGGCAAACCGTTTTTTCGCGTCCTGCGTTCAAAGTGCGTTAGATAGTCCATATCGTGCGTGCTGGGAGGCTCACTCACGAAAAACGGGCCATTGAGTTTGGTAACTTGATCAATCAATTCGAGCGTTTGCTCGTAGTAATCGAGAACATCGGTCCAGAAGTGGAACGATCCCGACGGTTTCAAAGTTCGCTCAATATTGCGAAGCGTCTTTTCGCTCAAGACACGCCGTTTCTTATGCCGTGATTTCCACCACGGATCTGGAAAATAGACGTGAACTGCCGTCAAAGTATTGTCGGGTACATCGCTATCGATTACCGCAACCGCGTCGCACGAAAAAAAACGAGCATTGGGAATACCTAATTTCTCTATTCGCGATTGGCAATCGACAGCATAACTTCCAGCCAATTCGAGACCTACGAATCGATTTTCAGGTCGGGCTTGTGCAGCGTTGGTCAAAAACAATCCTTTGCCCGAACCGATTTCCAACTCGATCGGCAAATCAGCTGAAATCCACTCAACAAACAGCGGCTGGTCGCTCTTGGTTTCAAAGCGTTCCCGCGGCGTTATCCCTCTTTCAGTACCTTCGGATATGCCATCAGTAGCCTGCTCATCGTTCTCATCCGCCGGTGTAAAGGCCTCGAACGACGGAGCTTCCAGTGCGTGAACTGGCTGATTTTTAGCAGCCGAGGAGTCTTGATCGTGTTGCATACCGAATTGGTTGGGTTATAACCGAGTTGTCGAGAGAATAGGAGCAGATCTCCAGGATAAGCAAAATCCTTGACACCGATAGGCTATTCTTGTGCTGGTTCGATTGAGAATCGCGAACAGGAACCTTCGTCCCACCCATACCCCTCCCATTTGACAACAAAGAGGTCTACGCAAATGTCCACTGAAAACCATCCTGCCTGCGGGACGACCGAAATCACAACTTCAACCCAGCCAACAGCCTCCCGGCGTGACTTTCTGAAAACCACGGCATCCGGAACCGCAATCGCCAGCACCACCGCTGCAAGCACGCTGATCACGAACAGCTTTCTCGCTCGCAATGCTCATGCCTTCGGCAGCGACATAATCAAGGTTGGACTTGTGGGTTGCGGCGGACGCGGAAACGGTGCCGCAAAGGATGCCATGATGGCCGATGCGGGTTGCCGACTGACGAGCATCGCAGACGTGTTCTATGATCGCTTGGCTGACGGAAAGAAACAGCTTCAGAAAACACTGGGAAATCAATACGACGTGAAAGAAGATCAAGCGTTCTCGGGATGGGAAGCGCTCGATCAGATTCTCAAAACCGATATCGATGTCATCCTCTTGGCAACCCCTCCCGGTTTCCGCCCCGCACAAATGGAAGCTGCCGTGAAAGCGGGCAAGCACGTGTTTTGCGAAAAGCCTGTCGCAGTGGATCCCGTCGGAGTCCGACGCGTTATGGCGGCTTCCGCTGCTGCCGAGTCCAAAGGTCTTTGCGTCGTTTCAGGGCTATGCTGGAGATACGACTATGGCGTGAAGGCAACGATTGAAAAGATTCACTCCGGTGCTATCGGCGAAATTGTTTCCATCCAAGAAAACTACCTGACAGGTACTCTATGGAACCGGACTCCAAAACCAGAGTGGACTCCAATGCACAACCAAGTGCTCAATTGGTTGTACTATCGCTGGCTCAGCGGCGACCACATTGTCGAACAATTCATCCACTCACTCGACAAAGCACTTTGGCTGCATCACGATGTCCCACCAACCATTTGCTACGGAACGGGTGGACGCCAGGTCCGTACCCAACCTCAATTCGGTGACATCTACGACCATTTCTCAGTCGTCTACGAATGGGCCGACGGAACGCGATGCCATGCATCGACACGTCAAATGAGCGATTGCTATAGCGAAACCGAAGATTACGTTTACGGCACCGAGGGGACAGCAAAAGTCCTTGCTAACGAAATCAAGGGAAAGACGAACTGGAAGTTCGAAGGCAACAAGCCGAGCATGTATCAGCTAGAGCATATCGCCCTGATGAAAGCGATCCGTGAAGGCAAGCCAATCAACAATGGCGATTACATGTGCAAGAGCACGCTGATGGCAATCATGGGCCGCGAAGCTGCTTACTCCGGTCAAATCATCAAGTGGGACGACATGCTCTCCAGCAACCAAAAGCTTGGCCCAGATCGACCTGACTGGGGAGATGCACCCGCCGTTGAAGTGGCGATGCCTGGACAATACAAGTTCATAGAGGCCGAATGAGGTTCGATACCGAGTCCACCATTTGCGCGATCGCAACCGGAACAGAAGGTGCGATCCGCGGCGCAATTCGACTCACCGGGCCCAATGCGGTCCATGTTGCCCAACAGGTTTGCAATTTCAAAGTTCCTACCAAATGGGAATCCCGAATTGCTATTCGTTTTCCCGAACAGGTAACGATTCCACAACTTGGACTCCTGGACGTTTTTGTTTACCTTTGGCCAGACCATCGTAGCTACACAGGGCAACCGACGGTCGAGTTCCATTGCCTTGGCAACGTCATTGTTTTGCAATCGCTGCAAGCCAAACTGATTGCAGCAGGCAGCATCATGGCGCAACCAGGCGAGTTCACCTTGCGAGCTTTCTTGGCGGGTCGATTGGACCTCACGCAGTGCGAAGCCGTATTGGGTGTCATTCATGCAGCCAACGACAAATCCCTCAACGTCGCGCTAAGCCAACTCGCAGGCGGCATCTCTACTCCCCTAAGCCATCTCCGCACCTCACTGGTTCATTTATTGGCCGATATCGAAGCTGGCCTCGATTTCGTCGATGAGGACATTGAGTTCATCAGCAGAGATCAAATCTTGAGTCGCCTTTCTGATGCCGAACTAGCCATAGCGAACTTGCTCAGCCAAATGGAATCGAGAGCTTCGCAAACCTTCCAGCTCCAAGTAGCGATCGTTGGGCCACCCAATGCTGGCAAGAGCACGTTGCTGAACATGATCGGGCAACGACAGGTTTCCATCGTAAGCGAAACACCAGGTACCACTCGCGATTACGTTCGGCTAAGACTCGAACTTGGGGGCGTCCAAGTAGACATAGTGGATACAGCAGGTATTGAAGAATCGGATCTAGAATCCCCCCGCGGTATTGCACAACAATTTACGCGTGAGCAAATAGCGAACGCGGATCTGATTCTTTACTGCCTCTCCGTAGATGACGACGCTTCCGTAGAGTGGCAACCACCCCATGGTGAAAATGAAAACACGCCTCCCGTTTGGCTACTGAGAACCAAATGCGACTTGCCAGCAAAAGATCGAACGCTCCACGGCGTATACGCTAACACCCTACTGCTCAGTCAAAACCGACACGAAAGCGTTGAACCGTTGCTTATCGCTTTGCAACATTGGGCCAATGCGAAACACGAAAGTGTCAATCAAGTTGTCCCCATCACCGCCGCGAGATGCCAATCCTCGTTGCAACGAGCAATCGAATCGATCGCGATGGCGCACGAAGCCATCGCTCATTCACGAGGTGACGAAGTGGTGGCCAGCGAAATCCGCATCGCCTTGGAGGAAATAGGAATGGTCGCGGGTACGGTTTACACCGACGACATCCTCGATGCGCTTTTCAGTCGCTTTTGTATTGGCAAGTAGCAGATTGCAACCCGGGGTTCGATGGCACCCCGGGCTCAAAACAACGAAAAGCAACCCTAGCCACCCTTCGACCCAAACTCCCGATGGGATGGATTCGTTCGATTTTTCCGGTTGTTTGGGGATGCATTCACCCTGTTTTCTCCCCTGAACGTAGTGCCACAACCGGATAGCATCTAGGCTAGAATATTGGAAGGCTAACGCGTTAGCAGAGGCACCCATTCGCGATCCTAGAGCGCCATGTCCAATTCAATCGAATCCACATTCGAAAGCCTACCCAACCGTAGCGATGCGAATGGACCCCCGCGCCAGAATCCGAGCCCCCCTGTAGATCCAGAGAAGACAGTTATCCGTCAAGGGGAACTACTCGACGTTCAAGACGTACCCAGCAGCGTCCGAATCCCGAACCTGCCGATGGGACTTCGGCACTCCACCGACCAATTGATCGGGCAACAACTCGATCACTTTTTGATCGAGTCTTTAGTCGGCACAGGCGGGATGGGAGCGGTATTTCGCGGCCGCGATTTACGGTTGGAACGGATCGTCGCGATCAAAGTGGTGCCCATTGCTGACCGCGGGGCAGAAGCGATGCGCCGATTCCGTGTCGAAGCCCAAAGCGCAGCAAAACTAGACCATCCCAATATCGCGAGAGTCTACTACGTTGGTGAAACAGACCGATGGAGTTACATCGTATTTGAGTATGTCGAAGGAACAAACCTTCGCGAATTGGTTTTCAAACAAGGGTTGCTGTCGATCGATGACGCTGTCTGCTTGACTCGACAAATTGCAGAAGCACTGCAGCATGCAAACCAACGGTGTGTAGTCCATCGTGACATCAAGCCATCAAACATTTTGATCACAAGCAGCGGCCAGGCAAAACTGGTCGATATGGGGCTGGCGCGAACCACAGAATTGGACAAGTCAACAAACGATTTGACCGCCAGCGGTGTTACCCTAGGAACGTTTGATTACATCTCTCCCGAGCAAGCTCACGATCCTCGCGATGCAGACGTTCGAAGCGACATCTATTCGCTCGGTTGTACGCTTTATTTCCTGCTAACAGGACAACCTCCGTTTCCAGACGGAACCGCTCTTCAAAAGCTGCTCATGCACGGAACGAAGATGCCTGAGGATCCTCGATTCTTTCGCTCGGATGTTAGCGATTCGATGATCGCGATCTTGCGCAAGATGATGGCAAAAAAGCCATCCGATCGATATCAAGAACCCTCGGATTTGATCAGCGATTTACAGACGTTAGCACAATTAGAAGGCCTGACCTGGACCAAGGCAACGGAAAACGTCGCCAGCATTCCAGATGCGCTGCAACGTACCTGGCTCGAAGCGACCCTCCCTCTCGTTTTTTCACTCTTGTTTATTCTTGGCGCAACGCTTTGGCTGCACAACGTCAGCTACCGTAGCTCCACGTTCCCCATACCACGAGAAGAAGCGATTGATGGCCCCGAGGGCTCGCCGGAGATCGAACTATCAGGTGTGGCTCAAGCGTCGTTGCCCGGTTCCAAAATAGCCGTGGCCGATCCTCTGTCACCTAGCTCTACAGCGACAACGTCAACGGCTCCCAATCCAGAAAACCCGATCACGAAGCCACTGCTGTCTGAAACTTCAGGACGCGACACGATCTGGGTGGATCCCGATTTAACGCCCGAACGAGAAAAAGCCAATTCGGTCGTCCGAACCATGGAACAAGCGTTTGAGCTCGCGGCGAGTCAAACTCAATTCAAAAAGATCGTAATCAAAGGCGCCTCGGTCTCGACGTCACTGAACTCTTCCAAGGCTGCGATTTTGTTGCCTCCAAACCTTGTTATCCAAGGTGAAGCCGGGAAGCGATCCAAATGGATAATAGACAGCCCTGAGTCGTCCCCTGAGGCATCGCTACCATCCTCATGGCTCGAGTGTTCCTCAGGCCCGCTCACTATCGAAAACGTAGACATCGTTTGGAAGCCAATCGCCACATCCAAACGAAAGGCCCTCCTCACCATGAGGAGTGGTACGTGGCTACAACTGCGAGATTGCAATCTCTCGGTTCATACGGAACTTCCCGCCAGCCTGTCTTCTGCTTTCGATTCTGGCTCCAACAACACGACCGTGCTCCCCGCATTCCTATTGATCGACTCGTCCATTCAAGATATCACTTCGGACGCAACAAGCGTAACTGGTAGCGGACTAACGAGACCCTCGGCTCGCGTGAACGCTCAACGTTTATCCGTTCGCGGACAGTGCGATTGGATTCGCTACGTAGGCCCAGTTCGTGCAGAGGTTCAAGTCGATAATGGTTGGGTTGCGATCAGCGGAT
>CAIXME010000211.1 GCA_903920425.1 uncultured Pirellula sp.
AACAAAATGAACCATACAACACGTTGGGCGTTAGTTACCGGCGCAAGTTCCGGCATTGGGCGGGCAATTTCCGTCGGTCTGGCAGAGGCTGGTTGGAATATATTCATCAATCATTTTCGAGATGAAGCGGGTGCCGAGCAAACGTCCGAGCTGGTGGTTCGGGCTGGACGGTCGGCTATCGCCTTGGGCGCGGACGTGGGATCCTCGGCCGAGGTGTCCGCGATGTTTGAGGCTGTCGAGCGACAAGGGGAAGGGCTAGATGTTTTGGTGAATAACGCCGGAGTTCAAACCTGGGCAAGTTTCCTCGAGTTGACCGAAAAGGACTTTGATCGAACCATTGCGACGAATTTGAAGGGGACGTTCCTTTGCACGCAGCAGGCAGCCCGCATCATGTTGAAAGCCAAACGCGGTTCTATCGTGAACTTGGGTTCAGGAGCGACGCGGATCCCGTTCCCAAAATTGGTTGACTATTGTGCGAGCAAAGGTGGCATAGAAATGTTGACCCGAAGTGCTGCCACTGAATTCGGCCCGGATGGAGTTCGCGTGAACTGCGTCGCCCCAGGTGCAATCGAAAACGAAAGGACGAAAGCCGAGAATCCAGAGTACGCCAAGACATGGTCCGCACTCACCCCCTTGCGGCGCTGTGGGACGCAAGCGGATGTCGCCAACACGGTCGTGTATTTGTGCTCGGAGCAAGCATCCTTTGTCACAGGTCAGACCCTTTTTGTTGACGGTGGGCTATGGACTCGAAACCAATGGCCGTATGAATAGAGCGAGAGTTGTATCCTCGCATTGACGGCGGATTACTTTGTCGGTGCCGCATGGTTGTCAGCTAAACCTCGAGCAATGCAACGGTGCAGGTTCCATTGTGAGGGTCGATGAAACTCCATCCCTACGCGTAAAACCGAGACAATAGCGTGTACAATGACCGCGAATCGATCTTCACTAGCGGATACGGTTTTCACAAAAACTATCCGGCCAATCAAGCTAATTACAAAACGTTTGGGAGAGTTCGCAAGATGAAATACCATGGGATGCTAATCGGGCTGATCGCGAACTCTTTATTGGCGTTGTCTTGTTGCTTGCCGGCGCGCGGAGGGGATACGTTCACGTCGGCTGAAGAGGCTGGAGTGATTTTTCAATTGCAGGGCGAATACTATGGCTCCATCGAAGGATGGGGAGGAACATGGGGCGCTCAGGTCATAGCAACTGGAAAGGACTCTCTCGCGATCCATCTGCTCGAGGGTGGTTTGCCTGGGCAGGGATTCGAAGGTCGCGAACCGACCAAAGTATTGGATGCAAAGATCGATCTCGATAAGTCCGTTGCCGAATCTTCTAAAGATGAGTTCAAGGTTGCGATCAAGCCTGACACACTCTCGGTCATGGACGAATCGGGGAAAACGCTTGGTGTCCTCACCAAGATAACACGAGAAAGCGTCACGCAAGGTTCTCGACCGGGACCGACTGGTACCTTTCTGTTCGATTTGGCCGGAACAAATGACTTCACCGGAGCAAAGCCAGCGGAACAAGGCCTGTTGGGTGTTGGTGGTACGAGCGCCGAGTTATTCGAGGACCATACATTGCATATCGAGTTCCGAACCCCGTTTCAGCCTGAGGATTCTGGCCAACAACGCGGTAATAGCGGAGTTTATGTTCAGGGACGCTACGAGGTGCAGGTGCTCGACTCGTTTGGTCTGCGAGGGGAGGACAACGAGTGTGGCGGTATTTACCAGGTCGCCCGTCCAAGTATCAATATGTGCTACCCGCCTTTGTCTTGGCAGACCTACGATATTGAGTTCACCGCTGCCAAGTATGAAGCCGAAACGAGCAAGAAGATTAGCAATGCTCGCATCACGATCAAACATAATGGGGTTGTCATTCATGACAACTTGGAATTGCCTCGAGCTACACCTGGCAAGGACCAAGAATCCAACACTGCCGGCCCGTTATTCTTGCAAGATCACGGTAACCCCGTCGTGTATAGAAATATTTGGATAAAAGGAAAGAAAGGGATCAAAGGGAAAGGCCCGGTGATCGAAGCACAGGCGAACTAATCGGCCAAACATGATCTGTCGGACTGCCTGGCCGAATCGTTCCCGACTCCCTGATCATAACTCGATCGCTTTGACTTAAAGGATAACAGAGGCAATGGAATGAGGATTTCGATCCTACTATGTTGGTTGCTCTTGGTTGGGAACGTATGGGGACAGACCTCTCGCCCACCCATTAACCCAACCGATTCGATCCACGCGGAGACTCGTTCCCAACGTTGGCTTCCATTGCCCGCAGAGGCCTATTCTCGTAACGCGGATTGGCTGGATCATTTGAATTCCGCCGCTACGTCGAATAATCCTTTTAATAGGGCCAATGGCGACCAAGCCAACACGCCCAAACCAGCAGGCAAGTCGGGTTCCAGAACGAACCGCGATCGTATGCCCAACGGCAACAATTCGTTCAAGGATAAACCGAACGATATCGATTCGAAGGGATCGCCCGAGGTGGATTCGAAGCAGGTTGAGCAGTTGCGAAAACTCCTCAAGCAATTCAGCGAGCAATTCAAGGACCAGCTACCGCCGGAGCAATTCCTACCGAACTTGGATGGTATCTCCAACGAAACGTTAGGGAAGGCACTGGCAGATCCAAGCATACGTGAGCAGGCTCAGCGCTGGGTCGACCAATATCGCAAGGAGAGCTTTCCTGGTCCCGATCCCAAGCCGAGAGAGCCTCAGTCCTTTCCCAAGGAGCGTGCTCGTGAAAACCGGGATTTGCCGACTTCTCAACGGCCGACTCCGGAGTTGCCGACTCCTGAGGTTCCTCGCTCTGTCCAAAATAAGGATCGTTCTACCACTCAGAAACCCAGGGTCGCGCCGCAAGAGAATCAGCCGACTCCCAGCAGTACTCCCAACAGCACGCGTCAAAGTGATTCACCTACAATCCCGAGTCCTCCCTCAACTAACCCGAGCTCGCGTTCAAGGCCTGCAACGAAAAGCCTGCCTCCTGGCGACAATTTGATACCTGAGAACGCCGGTTCAAAAGCGTCACCTACCGATTCAACGCTGGAACAGACTGAATCGCCGGAACCCTCGAGATCGCCGGAACCCTCGAGATCGCCGGAGCCCTCGAAATCGCCCGACATCACTTCGCGGTCAAAGAACCTACCGCCAGTGGATAGGTCCGAGCCAACGGATTTGATCCGCTCCTTTCAAGAGTTATCAAAACAATTCAGTCGTCTTGATTCCGCAGAAAGGTCCCCATCGACCGCTGCTGGGCGAAGCCGCACTGCTGCGGAAACTCCCCGAAGTGAGCAGCCAAAAGCCAGTGACATTAAACGCAAGCTCGATGAAATTGGTCTCGATGGGACTTTAAGCGAGCTCGTTCAACAAGCTAGGCAAGAAGCGCTGAAGATTGAGAAAGAGAAACGTGCTCAGCGGGCATCGTCCCCCCAAGAACAGAATACGGCTGGTCGTACAGGGGGAGCAAAGTCATCTCGAGATCTGAACGGGGCTGACGGGATTGCGAGTGCCTTACAGGGGGCAAATAGCAAGGCAGAGAATACTCCTCAAAGTCCTAAAAAGTACAATAAATCCAGAGCTCCATCTGCTGCGTCACCGAATGCACCTCGCACTGTTGAGAATGACTCATCGCGATCTTCCCCTGCTAGGGATCCCGGAATGTCCAACGCCAATCCTCGTGCGCAAACGCCCAATCCTCGCCTTCCTCAGAACAATGGATCTTGGTTTCAGTCCGCAGCCGATCGAATGTCGGATATGGCCAAATATGTCAACTCTTCCGCCAACGCCAGACCGTCCCGACCTAGTGCTCCTGCTAGTTCGGGCAACGCGATGGGGGGAAACAAGTCGATGGAGTGGGGTGCGCCAAGCGCCTTTTGGTTGTTGGCGTTGGTGTTGGTTGTCGCCTTGTTCGGTTTCTTTATAGTATGGGTACGTTGGCAAGGCCCTGTAACGCAAGCGAAAGTTGCGATGCCCTATGGCGGTTCGGATCTGTTGGTGTCCACTACGAGTATCCGTACACGAGCGGACGTCGTACGAGCATTCCATCAATTGGCTTTCCGGATCGCGCATCCGATCGAATCATGGTGGACTCCTCATCGCGTGGCGTCGCGAGTCGACTCGAGATCGCCTGATGTGCGTTCTGCTCTCCATGTTGCGGTGGATGTGTACGAGCAATCTCGCTATTTGCCCGACAACGAAGAATTGACGGAGGAGCAGCTCGTTCACGTCCGAGAGGCCATACACACCCTTGATGCACATGCGAAAAGCGAATTCCTTGGCAACGCAAAAGGGAATGATCGCGCACGATGAGGTCATGCCATGGAATTGTGGATCAAGCCATTCGTATAGGTCTAGTGCGAGTGCTTTTGTTTTTGTTCGTTCTAACTGCGCGGCCGTCAAGCTTGGTTGCCCAAGAGCCACCGATGCAGCCAAGCGATTCGCAATGGCATTTGCGGTACGAGATTTTTCAAGTCCTGTTGGAAAAACGAGGGCTTGCTACGGTAACGAATTGGAATGCAGCATGGCGTCGACCGGAGGAGTCGATCGTCGTGCTGGCTGGAAACCTGGAAAACGTTTCCCTCAAAACGTGGGATGATTTGCGACGATTCGTTTCTGTTGGAGGCAGCGTGCTCGTCGCAACCGATCAAGCATGCCAGATGCATGCCTTTGGTAAGGTGCGTTCCGGACCGATTGTGTCGGCGGATGTTGCAACGCGATATCAAAACTATCCAGATTGCTTGTCGATTCGAGACCTCGATCATGCGAACTCCCTAAGCAACGATTTGAATCAGATCGTAACGAATCGTTCTGGCTGGTTGGAGGTGCCTATTTCTATCTTGGGAACCAATCGCTCTAGCGATTGGACTTGGGAAACGATTGCAAGGTTGCCCAGCGACTGCAAACCCGCTTCTAGCCGTCGTCAGCCATTGATCGCGGTGGCGCAAAGCAGTTCCGACCAAGGAGGTATCGCGGTCGTCTCCGCTGACGCGAGCTTCTTTACCAACACCATGTTATGGCATGGCGATAATGGTCAATTGGCGGTTAACATCGTGTCGCTTTTGAATCGCAATCCAAGGAGGCAGATGATCTTTGCCATCGATGGTGTCCCGCAAATCAGCTATGCCGAATCGCAACGATTAAGCTCTATGCCACCTCCTCGCGACACGCAGCCAGAAGTCGAGCCCGATATGGCCACGATGCTGCGGATAACGAATATGGCGATCCGGAATGTAGAAGAGTCCAATGTGTTTAACGAAGTGTTGAAGAACCGGCCTCGCCAATTTTCAATCGAGCAGTACTTTCGTTGGATTTGGGCAGGGATAGCTGTTGCGGCTGTTTGCTTTGTCGTTTGGATTGTTGCGAGAAGACGGCTGTCGGTACCAGGGTTCTTGGGTGCTCGCAAGATGCGGTCGATGCATAGTATGTTATCCACTTCTCAGCATCCGCTGAACCAAAACAGCATGGCAGCCAATCTGCTTGCTCGTGACTTTTGCAAGCGATGGACTGGAGTCGACTCGGTGGAGAAATGGCGGGAGTACGCTAACGATTTGAAAAGTAACGCAAAGGACTCCTCTCCTTCTTTTCAGGCTGCCGCAGATCGCAGTTCGTTGCAATCCATTTTTGATATTGCGATTTCGGGAAAGAACAGCCTGCTATCCGACGAACAATTGGTGCGGCTAGGGACAACCATTAACGCCCTGCTGGTTCAGAAATCACTAGTTTAAGATCATTTCCATCTTCATTCCGCAAACAACTTTTGAGAACGCTTTTCGTGACCAACGCAACATCGCAACAATTGGCTTTACGCGTCCAAGATCTTCGCCGTCGAACCCAGGCTGTGGTCTCGCAGGTTGTCGTTGGCATGGAGAGCACGACGGATCTTTTGCTCATGGCGTTGTTGGGTGGCGGGCATGTTCTGCTCGAAGGGGTTCCTGGAACAGCAAAAACGACGTTATGTCGCACGTTTTCTCTTGCATTGGGAATCCATTTTGAACGCGTGCAATTCACTCCCGATTTACTTCCTTCCGACGTAACAGGCACGCAAGTGCTGGACCGGCAATCAAGTAATTTCGTTCTTCGCAAGGGGCCTATTTTTTGTCAGTTGCTGTTGGCTGATGAACTGAACCGAGCACCTGCACGCACACAATCCTCGTTGCTTGAGGCGATGCAGGAACACCAAGTGACAATCGAAGGCAAGACACTGTTGCTGCCGGAACCGTTTATGGTGCTCGCGACCCAGAATCCAATTGAGCAAGAAGGAGTGTATCGATTACCCGAAGCCCAGTTGGACCGATTCCTCTTTCGAGTTCAAGTAGGATATCCGGCTCGCGAGCAAGAAGTCGCTATGCTCGACTTGCACAGTCGACCGACCGCCAAGGTGAGTTCGATCAGCAGTACCGAAGAAATCGTCGGATTTCAAAAGCTGGTCGACACGGTTCATTGTTCTCAAGAGTTGAAGGGGTATATTGTCGATCTGGTTCGGCGCAGTCGCTCGCATGCGGATCTTGCGTTGGGGGCAAGCCCTCGCGCCGCCATCTATCTCATGAAAGCGAGCAAAGTGCACGCGCTCATTCAAGGGAGAGAATTCATGACGCATGCGGATATTCAAGCCATCGTTTTGCCCGTGCTCGGACATCGACTGATCATGCGAGCCGAATCGGAAATGGACGGGAAATCGATCTCGCAAGTTGTGCAGAGCTTGATTGAATCGGTACCAGTGATTCTGGATGCTCGAGCATGACGGTCCGGTCTCGCTGTTTAGCCCTGATTGCCATCGTCGGTCTCATCGCTGGATCTCTACGCAGTCAGCCAGCGGTATCCTTGGTTTCGCTGACGATGCTGCTTTGGATTGTATGGGAGTGGATTTGGTTTTCTATCTCCACCAAACGCGAGTTGGCCCAACTCATTTTGGAACGCAGTGTTCAAAATCGAACGGAGTCGACTGGAGTACTATGGTCGGAGCGATGGGTGGATGTAATCCTATCGATTCGATGTGCATCGGGTTTGCAAGGAGATCGCATTCTTCGTGACGTGATACCGGAGAATTTAGAACTTTCTGCGCGTAACGTTGCGACGGATGTGTCGATATCATTTTCCAAGATTGCGTTCTTGGCGTATTGGCAACGTCGCTTTCTAGCATGGACCCAAATCGAAGAGCCTCATTTGTTTGTCAATGAGTTGCAGATTCGCGAAACGACCAGAGAAGCTTCTTTGCGTTACTCGGTTCGATGTCGCTCGGCCGGTGAAGTGGTTTTGCCCGGTGTTCGCATCACGTTTCAGGATCCGATGCGTTGGTTTCGTTTGGATCGTTTTGTCTCGCATCGCCAGTCGTTTCGAGTGCTGCCTAGCTATGCAATTGCGGGAGACTCTAGTCCTGTCAGCAAACGTATCAACGCTTTGCCGCAACATGGGATTCATCGTTTGCAACAATCGGGAATAGGGTTTGAACTTTTAGAACTAAGGGAGTATCAGCCGGGCGATCCGCCGAAATCGATCGCTTGGAAAGCATCGGCGCGGCGCGACAAACTGATGTCGCGACAATACGAATCGGAGATTCCTATTCGTCTGCAACTGTTTGTCGACGGTTCGGTCACAGCTCGCATTGGTGGGTACGGACAGAGACTGTTGGACCAAATGGTGCATTGCGCCGCCACTCTGGCGAATAACTCGATTTCAATCGGAGACGCTGTCGGTTCTTTTCTGTTCGATGAATCGTCCTTTCAACGAGTCCCGTCCGCTTTCGGAAAACGCGGATTGTTCCAACAATTGGAACGGCTGGCGGACTTTGCCTCGAATCGAGTGCCATCGTCGTTCGCGTTAAACAATCCGATGCTGGATGCGGCATATGCCGTTTGCTCGGAACGTTATCCAGAAATGCTGGATCTGCAAGTGAACCCTATATCGTTGTCGTTTTGGTCGTATTGGTTTGGAGCAGCGTCTCGGAAACGTGTGCAATTGAGCGGTTTCCTGGCTGAGCGATACGGGTTGTCGGTGGAGCAAAGACTCACCATGCAATTGGATGATAAGCTGTTCGCGAAATATGTGCAGCGATTTTTGTGCGAGACCAGTATGCCTTGGATGTCCCCGGTCATTTCGATACCTGAGTTGGTTTCACAGCCATCTGCAGGTCGAAATCGCCAACTCGCTAGAGCGCTGACCTATGCTGCTTCTCACGCAAAGGACAACGAAGTCTTCGTTGTCTTCGTTGATTTGATCTGCAATATGTCACCGCTAGACGAACTGGTCACTGCAATCAAGCTGGCTCGCTCCAAGCATCACCGTGTGGCGCTGGTTTGCCCATCGCCAACGTTTCAGCGATCACCTACTATGTCTCAAATGCATGTAGCTCACGATAACGTTTTCGATGTCGATGGGCTGAGGATTGCGGCAGAGCAAATTCGTATTCACGATCAAGCTGATCGGCTGAAGCGATATTTTGTCATGTTGGGCGTTCCATTGTCTTTGTCCGGAGAAGCGAATGCGATAGGAATGGTGCTTTCAGAAATCTCGATTGCTCGGTCGGGAAGAACGCTGGCTCAAGGAGTACCCAAATGACCCTTCCTCCAAAGTCATCTGACAACTCAGCGTCCGAGTTGCTCATGAAGCATGGCGTCACAGGCCTGTGTAGCGTTGTGCTTTTATTGTTGCTCGGTAGCTTGCTGGATATCTTGTTTATTGGCACACTGCCGGTTGATGGTTGGTTTCGGCTTTGCATTGTTGTCGTTCTGCTATGGCTGGCAAGCCGATCGCAGATCGTCGTGCTGCTCGCTCTGTTTCTCGTAAGTCTTTGCATACGAGAACAACGCAATATGTTTGGAGAGGCTACCGCTGGCCATATTCTTTTGGCATTCGTTGCGGCGGGAGTCTTCTACTGGATTGGGCGATTCCAGACGATCCGGATTTGGTGGGTGCGATTCATCTTGGGTTGGATCCGCCCATTGGAAGCTACTCAAGACGCTCATGTCAAAATGGACATCGGATCCTTCGTTTCGCGTCGCTTGGTTTTGGTGTGCAATTTCGCTATTCTCGCCTTGCTTTCCGCCGCAATCTTGAGTCGTCAGCCATGGAGCGGAAATCGAAACCAGTGGATTGAGCGAACGATTCGCGAAGGGCAAGTTCTCTGGCCTGGGCCGACGCTCATTGTCGTGGTGACGGGAATCTTGATTGCAATTCATGAGCTGGCATGGCGGCAAAAAACACATCAGCAATTTCGCTTGTACTTGCAAAGTGTGTCTGCCGTGACACTTTACCCTGATTTGATTCGCGCTATCCGTTACCGGTTGCGCACGCGAAAGCGGCGCCAGCAAAAGGCATCTCGGATCGCCAAAAGTCCTACCAATAGATTACGTTAGAGAGTTACAGAATGTTTTTTTGGTTGCGAGAAATAGCGGGATGGAGCTTGGTCTGCGTGGCGCTCTATTTGATGCGCATGGGGCTGATTTGGCTTTCCGATGTAGAAACACCCCGTATCGTTGAAGCCGGGGTGATCATGTTTGCAGCACTAGGGGTGCTACGGGCAGCGATACTGTTGATTCGCGTTTCGACGGCATCGAGAATTTCGCAGCTTAATCCAGCCGATCCCGATGCGTCTCCGCGCTAAACCAATCGTTCAATAACTTGATTGGATAGTTCGATAAATTCGTCTGCGTGTTTCGGGGCTGCGAGGAATCGCGGTACGTTGGCAACATCGTCACTTGATCGAATTGGCAAAGCTGCGATACGTGTCCAGGCCATGTCGTATACGGTATACGAGACAGTCAGTCCTTTGGTGATCGAGTTGACTTCGCGTTGCAGATCGTACGCAGTGACGGCGGAGTTCAAATAAATGGAGGTGCTGATTAGCCATTCCCTGTAGCGTTTATGCTTATGGATTTTGCTACCATGAACCGCTTCGAGTGCTCGTGCCGCGCCTCGGACCGAGAGCATGATCCTGTCCACGAGTGAACGCACGGCATGACTAAACGCTATGTCCGCAAAGTTGGATGGAGACAGATAGATATCGACTGCTGCCGTAACCGCACCGCATCCTGTGTGTCCCAGAACAACAGCGCTTTGGATTGTGGATCGCAACTGCGTGACGGCATAGTCCACGCTCCCCAAGCATTCCAGGCCAAGCACATTGCCTGCGACTCGAACGACGAACAAGTCGTTGGCAGAGCAATCCAGAACGTGCTCGATCGGTACGCGTGCGTCAGAGCAACCCATCACCATCGCAAAAGGTGCGTGTGCCGGTTCCAATCCGCTGACGATGGGCACACCGAGCTTTACAGGGTTCACGGGGATAATCATCGGCGGATGCTGCTTTTCGCCTGTGCCGATGGCTTGCAAATGCTCTACGGTTTTGGCAAATCGATCATTCCCTGCAATGAGTTGCTTTAACGCCTCCTTGTTCGATCTCGGGGCATCTAGTTCCATGGGGGCGTTTGGGTCAAAGCGGTAGACGATATCCACGGTTGTTTAACTTTCTTGTTTGGTTGTAGCAAAGACTTGCTGGATGGATTTGTCGATGGTCTTGCACATTCCTTCTAAGTCCAAGTCATCTTCGTCGAGTCCGAATGGCTCTTCGACATGCTCAGCAACGATTTCCATCCCTATCATGAAATAGGAAACGATAATGGTTAGAGGAATCGTCCACCATTGGAAATCTTGGGCCACGCCCCACGGAAACGTGAATAAAAACAAAACGATACATTGGCGAGAAAAGACTCTATAGCTGCGGACAAAGGGTGTTCTCGCAATACGTTCGCAAGCACCACAAATCTCGAGCAGTTTGGCGAGTTCCACATCGATGAGACGCAATTCGTCACCGTCTATTCGCTTGGCATTCTTTTGAGCGGACACCCAATCGTAAAGTTGGCTTACCAATGCCAGCGGTTCATGCTTTGAATCCGTTTCGCCCGGATTGTCCGACGATTGCGTCGGCAGTCGCAAGTGCTGCATCAGTAAACGCGGGAATTCAGCTAGCCCGCTGTTAAGCCATAACGCATCTTGCGTATTGGGTTTGGCCAAAGTGCGCAGTTTTAAAGCCAGGTTTCGCGACGTATTGATTAGCGAGCCCCAAAGGGTTCTCGCCTCCCACCATCGGCTATAGGCTGCATTGGTTCGGAATACCAAGAGGCATCCCAAGATCAGCGATAGCGCTGCATGCATATCCGACGGGATATCGCCCGAGTCTTTAAAGGTGGAATACTCTTTCAAGACCGGCAGCAAACTATAGAGTCCCATCGCCATCGCAAGCAAGGTTACGTAGGCGAGCGTACGACTCGATGTCAAAGGCAGTATGGTGTCTCGTAATGGCATGTTGAAATGATAGCGAAATGTGAGGAACCGTGGGGGCGAATCGCTATTGGATACGCAGTCGACCTATATTGCCAAGCCTCGCTTGTTTCATCGTCATCGATCGGTTACTCGTAGGTTCTAGAGACGTCCAGGGGGTTTTAGGTGTCGATGCAACTGGAACGCAATACTTCTTTTACCAAATTGCTACTGCGCATGAGTTCACCCTTACGAAGCATTGCATGGGCACATGCCAAAAATACGGTAGCAATCCAATTGTTATTGTTGGCGATTGCAAGTTCGGGGTGCCGGGTTTTGGAGCCACAGCCAATCCAAATGGTCCGAAACAATGTTCCGACCGATTTGATCGCTGACGGGGAGCCTCAGATAGAGCGAGGTGAGCGTCGCCCGATCATCGATGGATTTGGATGGGTTTGGGGTGTACCGTCCAAGCTCATGCTATGGAATCGCAAAGTAGAAAATCACAACATTTCGCCTGAGACCGAAGCGTTGATGGCGGAGTATTTGCAGGCGAACGGTCTGTCGGACATCAAAGTCCGCTTGAATCAGTATCGTCCTATGGATGATTGGAGACGGTTGCGCAGAAACAAGTCGGTTGCGGCACCTTGGAGGTATACCTTTGGTGCAGTCGCTACTCTGGGAGAGACGATAATTCCAGGAAGGCTGTTCGGAGGCGATCACTACAATCCGTACACGGCTACCATCCATCTCTATAGCGATGTTCCAGCAATCGCATTTCATGAGTCCGCTCATGCCAAGGATTTTTCCAATCGGGTTCATCCAGGAAACTATGCAGCACTCTATTGCATACCGATGGTGCCGTTATGGCATGAACGCATTGCTACTAATGATGTGATGTCCTACGTCATGTACAAGGATTCTCCTGAGTTGCGACGGCAGGCATATCATGTGCTTTACCCGGCATATGGCACATACGTCGGCAGCGCCGCGGGGTACTTGGCCCCCTCGCGGATAGGTACGCCTCTCTATTGGGGAGGAGTTGCTGTTGGGCACGCAGTCGGTCGTTGGCAAGCGAGTCAAGAAGTAAGCGACGCAAACTAGGATTTGCAAAACGACAGGAGGCCATCGGTGTGTATCAAGCACCATGCCCGATGGGGTAGAAATCAATTACCGCCGCTGACCGCGATCTCACCAAATTCGATACCCATCATGACCGAGTTAAGACCGGATCCAATACCGAGCAACGCTGCTCGCGAATCGCGTGCAAAGAATTGTTCTTTAAGCCCCATTCCCAGTGCCGTGGGCAAGGCGACGGAGCCGGTATTTCCGAGGCATTCGAAAGTCGAGAAATCGGTTTCCATGGGCATATGTAGCGAGTCGAGCATACGTTTGCGATGAGCCGAGCCCACTTGATGGCACACAGTTGCAGCGATCGTGTTTCTCTCCCAACCGAGTTCCTGCAGCAGTTTTTCAAACGCCGCTGCGCCCGTTGCGACGCCAGCTTCCAGCAGTAATTCCGAGTCGGTATTCATGATGGGGTGCATCCCGCTGCCCGCTTGATCGGTATCGCTTTGGCATAGGCCGTGGTGCTGTGTTCGTGCTACGGCGACAGCGCCGCGGACCGCAGCCCCCTTGGGTGTGGAATTAGCAAAGAATCGACGATCGCCGAGAAGCCATGCACAGCTTCCGGATCCAATGGTCAACGAAGCAAAGGCAGGCTTGATCGACTGTCTGGTCAAGCTATGGTCCGCGTTCAACTGTTGTACGGTTGCTTCCAATAGGCCACGGCTATCTTCGGTGCCTACGACTAAACCCGCGCGAATCACACCTGCCTCGATCAATTGAGCTATCTGGACTGCGCCATTCATGACTCCGAGGCATGCGTTGGAGACATCGTATACCCACGCGTCTTCTGGCAAACCGGTCAGATGGTGCACACGACAAGCGGTAGCTGGTTCCAGGTACTCACGACATACACTGGCGTGAATCAAGCATCCAACTTGGCTAGGGTCCATATTGGCAGCGTCCAGCGCTCGCCGACAGCTGGCTGCGCTCATGTCGCTGATGCGAGTTCCTCGATCCCAAAGTCGGCGTTCACGGATTCCGCTCATGCCCTCTAACCGACCTTCAGGCAGTTTCAGTCGATCGTATACCGGTGCGAGCTGCGATTCGATTTCGGCGGAAGTGATCACGTTTGGAGGTAAAACGTAACCCGCGGACAAAAGCGAGACATGTTGGAAAAGCATGGTGTGGTGGGGCTATCGCCCGCTAGTCTTGAAATCCATCAAAAAAGGTAAGCGTGGTGGAGTCAGGCTTTCGCCGACAACCAACACATCGCGCGGAGGTCGCGTACGTTACCGGTCGACTATTGGCGCCGGTCGCTTAATTCGTGAACCATATCCACCAAGGCAATCACGTGATCCACTGGTGTTCCAGGCAATATTCCATGCCCGAGATTGAATATGTGCCCGGGGCGGCCAGCCGCTTGGGACAAAACATACTCAACCTGATCCCTAATCGTTGCGATATCGGAAAACAAAACGATGGGATCAAGATTTCCTTGAACCGCTCGATCGCTGCCGGCCATATCCCAACCCACATCGAGCGGAACACGCCAATCCAATCCGACGACGGTGCGACTATCACCTCGCAATAGCGAGGTAAGCATTGGGTTCCCCGTTGCAAAGTTGATAACGGGAACTCCTGGAACGATCGAATCGAGCAGTTGATGCATGTGGGGCAGGATGCGTGTTCGGTATTCGTTGGGTGACAAACATCCGGCCCAAGAATCGAACAACTGCACGCATTGCGCACCTGCCGCGATCTGAGAGTTGAGGTACAAGGCGATCGAATCGACCAGCTTGTTCATCAGTTCTTTCCAGGCCGATGGGTCGGTGTACATGAGCGTCTTGGTGTGGATATAGTTGCGAGAGCCACCACCCTCAATCATGTAGCTTGCCAGGGTAAACGGCGACCCAGAAAATCCGATAACCGGTATCTTGCCGGGCAAGCTCGCACGCGTCTCTTTAACGGTGTCGGGTACAAACTGCAGGGCTTGCATGTTTTCAAGCGGCTTCACGCGATCGACATCTTTGGGAGTGCGAATCGGGTTGTGAATTGCCGGTCCGTCTCCTGCTGTGAATTCGAGATCGAAGCCCATCGGTTCCAAGATAGGGAGCAAGTCCGAGAAGATAATCGCGGCATCCACGCCGAGTTTCTCAACAGCCGTCACCATGACTTCGGCGCATAGTTTTGAATTCTTGCAAAGTTCCAGGAAGGAAACTTTTTCTCGAACGGCTCTGTATTCGGCCATGTATCGACCAGCTTGTCGCATGAGCCAAACCGGAGTCACGTCCGATTTCTGCCGGTAACAAGCCTTCATGAAGCAACTCTCCTGCAAGGAGGCTGCCAAGGCACTTGTGGCACTTCCTTGTTCGTTTTTCAGATCGGAACCAACGACTGCACCGAAGGATCCAGCAAAACGTTTGGCTTTGAGTATGCGAGGGGCCTTGTCCGCGGAGGCTTGGACCAAATGACCCATCTTGGAGTGTTCTGGTTCCAAGTCGATTGGAATCTCGAGATGTTGGAGCATTTCCGAGGTTGTCGGACCAATCGACGCAACGACCATCTGCTGCAATGCTTTTCGCAACTCTGGTTCGCAGTCCATTGCCGTAGCAATCCGAAGCAGGTTGACCGCTTGGTGCGCGCTGGTAAAAAGCAAACAATCGCGTTGGCCAGCGACGATAGCTCGCACGTTTTCTTCGAGAGGTTTTACGTCTTCAGGGAACTCCCATTGATAGACTTTCACCGTCGTAAC
>CAIXME010000212.1 GCA_903920425.1 uncultured Pirellula sp.
AGCTCTGTTCGATTCCAGTGTTCCAGAAAACGCTCCGAATCAGGCAGCACCACGAACGCTTGTGTCTCGTCCGAAAACATCTTGCTTGCTAGAGTCAGGTCCGTCGATTTGTCTTGGGCAATGCCGGTTGTCCCAGCCCACAGAAGAAGCACTGTACCCAACAGGAATGCCAATGCAGGACAGCAAACGCACTGGAATGGTTGCTGCAATTTCGCCCCATGCGAAAAAACGAAGGAGCCAATTCGTGATGCCGGAGGTACTAGATTAGAACGCATGCGAAATGGATTTTGATTGAGGGTGATTATTTGGGTACAAATCGAGAAAACAGTCGTCTGTCTCGAGAACCAAATTGATAGGAAAAGTGAATAGTCAGGGTTGGCTAAACCGTGTATGGTATCGCAAATTGACAAGTCAAGGGAACCCTGTTTTCCCGAGTAGCTCGTTTTACTGGCAGCTCTTGCCAAGTTTCAAAGTCCGCCAAATCCCAACGAAATTGCGGTGGTGTATGCCTAAAGACGAAGAAGTCCTCGTAATTCCAGCGAATTTACTCGATCAATTAGGGCCTTTTTCGGGATTCCAGCCCAACGTGGATCGCTATTTATCGGCTATTCTCGACCGCAACAATCAATCATTCCGCCCCCGTAGTCTCGTCGAAGATGATCCCTCTTTCAAACAATTGATCCCGTACGTCATCCTCGAGTGCAGCGACGAAAACCAAACGCGGTTGTTCCAGTACACTCGCGGAAAAGGTCAAGGTGAAAAGCGACTTCATGCACTGAGATCGATCGGGATTGGCGGCCACATTTCCGTCGAAGATGCCACAGGTGATGACTGGTACCGGACCGGAATGCAGCGAGAACTGGATGAGGAAGTTTCTATAGGCTGTACGGGTCAGCAACGCATTGTCGGGCTCATCTATGACGACTCCACAGAAGTCGGTCGTGTTCACCTCGGCATCGTTCACATCATGCAACTCTCATCTTGCAAGGTCCAGTCCCGCGAAGAGCAGTTGGAATTCAGCGGTTTCGAGAGTGTCGAAGTCATCCAATCAGAAATGGAACGCCTCGAGAATTGGTCGCAGCTTTGCATCAAGCATCTGTATATGTAACGAATGTTGCAATTGCACGGGAGTTGTCTCCTAGACGATCCTAGATACCATAGTCCGTTCCGTTTCTTGAAAAGCCTATTTGCGATCGATAACGAATGACATTTGCTGACTTAGAAAAAATCAAAACCCTGATTCCCCACCGCAAACCCATGCTCTTGGTCGACGAGGTGGTGGAGCAATCGGAAAAGCATATTCTTTGTAAAAAGACCTTCTCCGCCGACGAATTCTTCCTTCAAGGACACTTCCCAAACTTTCCGCTTGTCCCCGGAGTTATCCTGTGCGAGTGCTGCCTGCAAAGCGGCGCAATCTTGCTCAGCCAATTCACTCCCAACGATGGCTCCGTCCCAGTTGCAACGCGGTTGGACGGCGCGAAATTCAAGCGAATGGTCCGCCCAGGAGAAACCGTCGAAATCCACGTTACTCTCAACGATGTCGTCTCCTCCGCTTACTTTATGACTGGCAAAGTCACCGTCGATGGGAAACTAGCTGCACGATTAGACTTTGCTTGTAGTGTCGCCAAACCCGATTAACTTTCTCTGCTCCACGGTATGTCATGTCTTCAGCAAACCCCTCCTCCCTTTGCTGGGAATTGCGCAGCCCAACCCGCCGCGAGTCACTCGCTGGGGACACAACGATCCCTTCGGAATCTGGCGATTCCATGCCGAACAAGGTTACGGCAGGTACCGGTCGCTTTGCATTACATTGGACCAAACTCGGCCCAGGACGCTCCGCTGGGATGCAATGCCTGACGGTTGACACCGGTGCCGTCGTCGCAAGCATACTGCCCGATCGCGGTATGTCTCTCTGGAAATGCTGGTCCGGGGACTTGGAGTTTGGCTGGCAAAGCCCGGTTGTAGGCCCCGTTCACCCTAGTTTGGTTCCGATAAACGATGCGTCAGGCCTGGGTTGGCTCGAGGGATTCGATGAGCTGCTGGTGCGATGCGGCTTGTATAGCAACGGTGCGCCTGAGTTTGCAGAAAATGGATCCCTCGTCCATCCGCTTCATGGTCGCATCGCCAACTTGCCCGCACATCAGCTTGATGTTCAAGTCAACGTAGAAAATGGCACGTTGGATGTTATCGGCGTGGTGAGCGAATCGCGATTCCTGATCTACTCGCTCGAACTTCAGACTCGCTATCGCTTTCGCGTGGGGAGCCCCGTGATCGAAGTGATCGACACGATTACCAACCGATCCAGCAAACGCAGTTCCGCGCAAATGCTCTACCATATCAATATAGGCCAACCCGTTCTGCAATCTGGTTCGAGCATTCACGCTGCATACCGTAACCTAACACCTCGCGACGCACGTGCTGCAGAAGGGATTTCGACATGGAATACCTGCGAGGGCCCCGTGAGTGGGTATCAAGAGCAAGTCTACTTCATCGAGCCATTTGCAGACGATAGCCATTGGTCCGAAGCCATGCTATCCACCAACGATGGATCGTTTGGATTTGCTGTCCATTTTGATACTCGTACGCTCCCCTATCTCAACCTTTGGAAGAACACCGTCGCCGTCGAAGATGGTTACGTCGTGGGACTGGAACCTGCTACAGGATTTCCCAACACGCGCTCTGTAGAAGATAAAAATGGTCGCTTGATCAACTTGCAAGGGGGCGAGTCGAAATCGTTCCGGCTGAAATTGCAACCGCTAGTCACACCCAATGAGGTGACGCAGTCTCGAAGTCGTATTGAAAAACTACAGCAGGTCACCGGCAACCTGCGAACGGAATAGATCGTCGTCAGGATTTCAAATACAGCATTGCCCTACTGTCTTGCCGCAACGCGTTTGTAGGGAAACGGTAAGGCGCCATTTAAAAAGTCGGCAACGATTGGGTTACGACCCGATGCAGGCTGTAGCCAT
>CAIXME010000213.1 GCA_903920425.1 uncultured Pirellula sp.
GCTCGCCAAAATGCACCGGGGTTGTCGATACTGAATTGGTGCAATTCCGAGTAGCCGGCGGTATCGCTCAGGCTGCGTTGGCAAAAGCGTTTCATATTGGATTGCGAAACAACCAGTTCGCTTGGCGTCCATAAAATCTTGGGCGAGTCCGTTTCCATGTGCGGTTTGCAATTCTCGATTGATGTACTTTTGTTGGCCTTGGAGTGGTAAGATTCTGGTTGTTTTGGCATAGGTATCAATAGGCAGGTCGACGGAATGATGAGCAACACGGAAAGTCAACTGAGGGCAATTGCAGCGCGACATGGCATCGAACTCAATTCCGTTAGACCTCAACCCCTGCACGAACGGATCCAGGAATTGGAACGATGCTTATTGGATCAGAGCGTGCCTCACCCAATCCTCCCCGAATTTGCAGCCCCATACCTGGCAGCTGCGCAGGCGGGAGAGCCGTTCAAGATAGGAACACTCTCCGGAGACAGCGTGGACCTGGGTGCATTTCGCAATGCACAGCGGTATGACGATTACACACTAGAAGAACACCTGAGCTGGGCATGCTTGATCGCAGAACAGCAACGCACCAAGCATATGTATGCGTGCCAAGAGTACCAACAGGGTGAAAAGGTCTTTGAAATCGGAGGAACAGTAATCCCAGATTTCTACTTGCTCAACGCGAGGATCTTTCAACAAACATGCTGGCAATTGGCAACGGTCAACATGATCATCCCCGCGGAGCTGTTCTTTACCTGCCACAGCCACCGTTTTTTTCCAGTCACCACGTTCATGCGTGCACTGGAGCAGGACTATCTACAGGAACCAGACATCGGCCACGACGTAGCGGGACACGTCGCAACCTTTACGATCCCCGTAGTGGCGCACGTGATGCGAAATCACGGGCTTGCTCGCAATATCATATACGGCGAGCGGGACGATCAATTGGCTAGCGCATCCAACGATCAGGATCGGCTTGCTATCCAGCAGAAAGCCGACGAATTGTTGCTGTATGCAGAGCGCATTTACTGGTTTACCGTAGAGTTTGGACTGGTCATGCAGCAAGGGGAAGTGAGGGCGTTTGGTGCAGGAATACTGTCTTCCCCGGGCGAGACCGTATTCAGTGTGCAGTCGACCAAGCCGACACGACTGCTAATCGATCCGTCGCTGGATACCGATTTGTTGCGATTGGCCACGACCGACTACCTGATTAGCGAGTTTCAAAAAACCTACTTCGTCACCGAACATTTCGATTTGCTCGAATCCCTCACCCCCGATCGCATCGTGTCGACGGCCAAGTTAGCAGCCAAACTACCGCACTTTTCTTGGCGGGATATCGCGCCAGGGGACAAAGTCATCAACGTAGGCGAGTCCGCCGTATCCACGAACGAAAAATACCTGCGGTTGATGAGCAACCAGTTATGCGATGACTGCTTGACCAGATCAGCGATCCGCAATTTGAGACTTTTGATCCATGGATTGGCACCCGGCATGGATCTGCAGCGAGTCTGGCGAGGGCCGATTGCCGATGTTCCACCGGGGCTCCTCGAGTGGTTTCGCGAAGAAGATGCGAAACATCGGTTCCAGCATGCAACGCGGCCTCTCAGTTTTTAGAGCACCCTGTTTCAGTGCTCCCCTGCGTTTCAGTGCTCCCCTGCATTTTGGAGCACCCATGCGAAACCGAACACTGCTTCCGGAAGGGTGAATTGGTCGGTTCCGGATCCTGACGATCGAAAGTGCAGCTGATTCGGTGGTGAGAAAAAGGGTGGTTTGCTAGCAAAACCGGCGGAGAAAACCGAAAATAGTTGACTAGAAGTGGGCAAAGTTGATCCCAAGTGCGGGAACGGGTAGATCAGGGATTTGTGGGGTAACCCGGAAAGAGTTACAATCCCGGCGGGTCTAGGAAGCCGCCTCCTCTTCGGGAGAACTTTTTTGCGGCCTTCTTTATCGCTTTTTCACACATTGCCTCCAGATGGAGAAACCCCGTGCAAGTCAACGTATCCGCTCGTCATGGCCATCTCAAGCCTGAAGACCAAGCAATCATCGTCGAGAAGGTTGAAAAGGTTCGGCGACTATTTGATCGCATCAACGCGATCGAGGTGACCGTCGACCTTGAGCACTTGGACAAGCCTTCGGTAGAAATCAACGTTTCGGCTGAACATTCGCATGATTTCGTTGCGACAACACAATCGACAAGTATCATTGCGGCGTTGGATTTGACGATTGGCAAAGTGGAACAGCAGGTCCGCAAGCACAAAGAAAAAGTTACGCAGCACAAGGGTGTTGGCGGCAAGCATGTGGGCGGAGACCTTCCAGGGGGAGACGAGGATTAATCCTTGGTTTTCTCAGAGCATTCGCATGCGGCTTGCCCTCGTGCGTGCCAGATTTTTCGATTTTATACGTAACTTTACAAATTCTCTTATTCGTTTCATCATTTGGTTTCTGAAATCGGCCCGATGGGCTTGAGAGACTGGAATCACTGGTTAGTTGCAAGGGTCCTCAAGTAATGAAGTTTGCTGTTTTTATATCACCGAAAGCGATTCGGTCAGAGCTTACCGCCACGACGAAAGAAGGGGTGATTGCTGAGTTGGTTCAGGCCTTGGTCGAGTCAGGGGACATCAAGGCGGGTGATCAAGAAGACATAATCAAGGCGATTATGAAGCGTGAGGAGTTGGGTAGCACAGGCATTGGCCGGGGTGTTGCTGTTCCTCATACCAAACACGCGAGTGTAGAAAAGTTGATCGGAACCGTAGGTGTGAGCCAAACCGGTTTGGACTTTGAATCGCTCGATGGACAAGTAGCCTCCCTGTTTTTCTTGCTCGTTTCTCCGCCGGACCGCCCGGGAGATCACTTGAGAGCATTGGAAAACATCTCTCGTCAATTGCGTGATGACACGTTCTGTCGTTTCCTGCGTCAAGCGGCAACGCCAGACGATATCGTTCAGTTGCTTGAAGAAGCAGACGGAAACCAATTCGGCGCATAACCGTATGACTTCGGCTATTCAACATTGCATGGTAACGGTTCGCAACCCTGAGGGGTTGCACATGCGACCAGCAGACAAACTGGTGCGTGCAGCAACTGGCTTTCAATGCCAGATCGAATTGGAGCGCGCGGGTCAAATAGCCGATTGTCGTAGCATATTGAGTCTGCTCACCTTGGGGGCAACACAAGGATGCGAATTGGTGTTGAGAGCTCAAGGACCTGACGCGGATGAAGCGATCCGTGTCATTCGGTTGATGTTCGATAGTCATTTTGACGAACTTCAACCCGATTCATCCACTTAGTATTTAGATCAAGGAAATCTCGGCGATTTCCGATCTTGGACCCTTTGGCAATATCGGTCGCAAAACGACCCACAACCAGATAGATCATTTCAGCATGCTGGAATTGCAAGGCATCGCGGTATCCCCCGGTGTCGCGATTGGACGAGCACTCGTGTTTGATCGCGAGGGCTACCGCATAACTCGTTGCTTGGTCGCCGTCGGAGAAGACGAACGCGAGTGGCAGCGGCTTGCCGAAGCGGTAGTGGCAGCGAATGAAAAATTGGAAGCCAGCCGCCAGTCCACTACAGCCCAACTCGGTGAACGTTTGGGCGGTATCTTTTCGGCGCAGCAGCAAGTGCTGGTCGATCCGCACCTGCAATCGGAATTGGAAAGCTTGATCCGCAACAAGACTTACTCCGCCGAATACGCGGTGAGCGAGGTCTTTACTAAGTATGCACAGGCGTTCCGCAAGTCGCACAGCACGTTTCTTTCGGAACGTGCGGACGACATTCGCGATGTCGAAAGATTGTTGCTGGAGGCGTTGACCGGCCAGCCGATGGCGACGTTAAAGCAGTTGCCGCACGAAGCGATCGTGGTTAGTCATGATCTCACCCCGGGTGAAACAGCCAGCTTTGACCCGGAAAAAGTGCTCGGGATCTGCACGGAAGCGGGTGGTCCTGGTGGACACACCGCCATCGTTGCCCGAGGTATGGAAATCCCGGCTGTCGTAGGGGTTGGGAACTTCCTGCACAACATCCGCAGCGGTGACGAAGTCATCATCGATGGCCACCTAGGCCGAATAATTGTCTCGCCTGACGAAGCCACGCGAGACCACTACAAACAAAGGCGATTGTATCGCGAGTCGATTGCGACTCAGTTGCAAGAAATTCGCGATTTGCCAGCATGCACCAGCGATGGTGTTCGCATTGAATTGATGGCCAACGTTGAGTTTCCACACGAGGCGCTCTCATGCGTCGCACGTGGAGCCGACGGCGTTGGGCTCTACCGTACAGAGTTTCTCTATCTGGGGCACGATCAAGAGCCAACAGAAGAGGAACACTATCAAGCATATGCGCAAGTTGTGCGCGATATGCAGAATCGCCCTGTCGTCATCCGGACCCTCGATCTCGGAGCCGACAAGATGGGCATGACCATGCTCGCAGAGCCGGAAAACAATCCGTTTCTCGGTCTGCGCAGCATTCGCTTAAGCCTTCGTAACCCAGCGTTGTTTCGCATCCAAGTACGCGCCATTTTGCGCGCCGCTTGTTTGGGAGACGTGCGTGTGATGTTTCCAATGATCACGACTCTCGACGAATTACGAAGCGCTCGCTTCTTGCTTCGCTCGGTTTCGGAAGATCTTGCAGCAGAAGGAAAACACATTCAATGTGCCGTGCAGGTCGGGATGATGGTCGAGGTTCCCGCGGCAGTTCTCATGCTAGATCGATTCATCGACGAAATCGATTTTGTTAGCATCGGAACCAATGACCTGACGCAGTATACGCTTGCAGTAGATCGCAGCAACGACTCGGTTGCTGACCTATACCAAGCGTGCGATCCAGCGGTTCTTCGGTTGATCCAAAGAACGCAACAGATCGCTTCCGAGAAAAAGAAATCGACCAGCGTTTGTGGCGAGATGAGCAACAATCCCGCCTACGCACTCTTGCTGGCCGGCATGGGAATTCGAACGCTGAGCTTAGCCCCAGCCGCAATTCCTATTCTCAAGAAAGCCATTCGATCGGTTACCATCGGTCAATGCGAAGCCATGGCTTGGCGAGCCCTACGTCTCTCGACGGCTCGCGAAGTTGATGCATTCTTGATGAACCAATTAGCAGGGCTAGTGCCCGAAATCGTATTACAAGCATAACCCCAAAAAACAAAATCCAGCCTCCTCACGCGGGCCGTTCGCAGAGTTCGAACACATTCCCAACGCGAGTAAGCTGACCACCGAAAGGAACCGACTAGACCGATGAAGAAGGAAATGCTCATCAATGTCTCCCAGACCGAAGAATGCCGAATCGCATTGCTGGAAGACGGAGTTCTGGAAGAACTTTACACAGAACGAACTAGCCAAAACAACTGGGTTGGAAACATCTATAAAGGCAAGATCGTCAACATCGAACCTAGCATCCAAGCCGCGTTCGTAGACTTTGGCGTCGGACGAAACGGCTTCCTCCACATTAGCGACATCGAAGCCCAGTACTTTCGACAAGCGGGATACGATCCAGAAGAAGTAATGGATGGTCACTACCCAGGCGTAGACGATGACCATCATGATGACGAGCAAGAAGAAGGATCAGACGACGAAGACGAAGGCGATGAAGGCGAACGTGCTCCCCGAAACAACGGTCGCGGTGGACCTCGCCGAAGAAGCAACAAGCTACGAAGCGGACGTCCTCGCTTTAAGCCACCGATCCAAGAGATTTTTCGCCGCGGCGACGAAGTCCTCGTGCAAGTGATCAAAGAAGGGATCGGCACCAAGGGACCGACGCTTTCCACCTACATCAGCATCCCAGGAAGATACCTGGTCTTGATGCCAGCTCTGGGCCGCGTAGGGGTAAGTCGCAAGATCGAAGACGAAGATGTTCGACGCAAATTGCGTGCGATGATGCTCGATCTGCGCTTGCCAAAGGGTGTTGGGTTCATCGTTCGCACCGCCGGATCCGAAAGAACACGAAATGAACTTTCTCGCGACGTGGCTTACTTGCTCCGACTCTGGAAGGTCATCGTAAAGCGAATCAAAACCGCTCCTGCCCCGTGCGATGTATACGAGGAAAGCGACATCCTTATCCGGACGATTCGCGATACGTTTACCGAAGATATCGATTCGGTCGTCATCGATCATCCTGAAGCCTACACGCGTGTTAAAGAGTTTGTTGAACTCGTGATGCCGCGGGTAGCCGACCGGCTTGAATTGTACGATGGTCGCGAACCCCTTTTCTATCGTTACAAGCTCGAACAAGAGATCAATCGCATCCATCAACGCGTTGTGCCTCTCAAAGGGGGAGGATCGATCGTCATCGATCAAACCGAAGCGTTGGTCGCGATCGACGTCAACAGCGGCAACTTCCGCGGCGGAGAAGAAAACGCAGAAGAGAACGCGTTTCACCTCAACATGTCTGCTGCCAAAGAAATCGCTCGCCAATTGCGTTTGCGAGATCTCGGCGGTGTTATCGTCAACGACTTTATCGACATGAGAAAGGAATCGCACCGACGCAAAGTCGAAAAGACGCTTCGCGATTCCATGCGACGAGACCGTGCACGTACCAAGATTCTTCGTACCAGCCCGTTCGGATTGATCGAAATGACGCGACAGCGAATTCGACCAAGCTTCAAGCGAAGCGTGTACGAAGATTGCCCATGCTGCCGTGGACGCAGTTTGGTCAAGACGGCGGAAAGCATGTCTATCGAAGTCACGCGGTTGATCATGATGGCTTGCCAAATGCCCAACGCGGGCAAGGTTGTCGTACGGGTCAACGAAAACGTTGCGTCCTACTTGAACAACCGAAAGCGTCGCGAAATCATCGAACTCGAAGAGTCGTCGAAGGTTAGCATCCAAATTCTTGGTAGTGACACTCTGTTCCCAGAACACCTGGAAATGGACTGTCGCGATAAAGAAGGATCCGTTGTTCCGCTGAGCTTCTTGAACGAGCGCGGCTAACGAATTTAACGCTAGAGATTCTAAAGCGTCGCGTCATAGAGCGCGACGCTTTTTGAAACAATCAAAATCCTCTCGAATCGATCTATGTCGTAGGCAATGCTCTTCGAGTTTGCCACCACGCCAATACATCCAAAGGACTCCCACACCGACAACACGGGTATACCGCGAAAGACTGCCGAATGAACTCAGCGCTTCTGATTCTTGTCGTTCTCTATTTGCTTGGCACGTTGGCGATTGGCGCATGGGCTGGTTCGCGGGTTAAAGACACCGCGGACTTTGCAGTGGCAGGTCATCGGCTCCCATTGATCATGGTGATCACAACCAGTTTCGCAACCTGGTTCGGTGCGGAAACCGTGTTAGGCATCCCCGCAACCTTTGTAAAAGGTGGACTGCGCGATGTCGTGGAGGACCCGTTCGGGGCGTCTATGTGCTTGGTGATTGTCGGGTTATTCTTTGCCCCATTGCTCTATCGCATGAACCTCTTGACCATCGGCGATTACTTCCGCAATCGCTTTGGCGTCCCAGTTGAAATCCTCTGCTCCATCTTGATCATTTTGAGCTATCTCGGATGGGTAGCAGCTCAGATTACGGCACTCGGCTTGGTTTTCAACGTGCTGTCGGACGGTTCGATATCCTCGCCCGTTGGCATGGTGATCGGTACGGTACTCGTACTGATTTATGTCATCATGGGGGGAATGCTCGCGGTGGTGTATACAGACTTTATCCAGATGATCGTCCTGGTGATCGGTCTGTCCTACATTGCATGGGTAGCATCCGACCAAGCAGGCGGTGCCGGAAAGGTATTTGCCTTGGCCTCCGAAAAGGAGCTATTCACGGTATTGCCTGAGATGACGTTCAAAGACTGGGTGATCTTTATCGGAGCGGCCATCACGATGATGCTGGGATCCGTTCCACAGCAGGACGTGTTTCAGCGCGTCATGTCCGCCAAAGACGCACCTACGGCTCGAAATGGTGCAGTCATAGGTGGTTTGGCGTATTTGCTATTTGCATTTGTACCGATGTTCGTGGTGACATCTTCTTTGATCATTATGCCGACCGAGACGACCGAGTTACTGGAAAGCGACTCACAAAAGGTGCTACCAACATTGATATTGAATCACATGCCTTTCTTTGCACAGGTCCTTTTTTTTGGTGCCTTGGTTTCCGCTATCAAATCCACATCGTCGGCTACGCTGTTGGCTCCATCCACCAGTTTTGTTGAAAACATTTTGCGACACTTGTGGCCGACGCTGGATGATCGCCACATGCTCAAGGCGATGCGCATTTCGATCTTTGTCTTTGCCAGTTTGGTTTTGACTTTTGCAATCGTCAGTCATGGTACCCCCATTTACCAGATGGTATCTGCTGCGTACCAGGTGACTTTAGCAGGTGCTTTTGTACCGTTGACTTTCGGATTGTATTGGAAAAAGGCCACGACTCAGGGAGCAATCGCTAGCACGTTGCTCGGTGTGGGCGTTTGGTTAGCTCTGAAACTGTTCCCTCTTTGGGACGGCGAATTCCCAAGTCAACTCGCTGGATTATTGGCCAGTATTGTTGGAATGGTTGTGGGTACTTTGGCTCCGCAATGGATTCCCCACCAACCGGCTAGCGAAGAAAAGACATACCCAGTCCACCCAGCGGGGCACTAAGCACGTCACGACGTGTAAGCTCGGTCTAGCGCACAATTAGACCTCAGGTTCCGTAGTGGACGTCCACCGTCGCCCCGCACTACAGGGATTCATTCCACCACGAAGAACGCGAAGAGCACGAAGACAAGATTCGAAGGATGTTCGAATCGCGTGACCCAACGCGCTAATCACATCGTCGTTTGTCATGTCGCAGATAAAACGGACAGCCAAAACACTCGACAAAAAGAACTCAAGCTAGGTCGTCTAACAAACCAATCTCTTTGTTCCTTCGTGCTCTCTGTGTTCTTCGTGGTAAAAAACAGATCGCGTCGGCGTAGTCCGTTATCGCTCAATCAGAAATCAGTTCCAGCAGGCACCACTGAGATTTATTCACTACGAAGAACACGAAGATAAGATTCGAGGGACGTTCGAATCGCATGACCCAACGCGCTAATCACATCGTCATTTGTCATGTCGTGTCGTGCATAAAACGGACAGTCAAAACACTCAACAAAAAGAACTCGAGCTAGGTCAGCTAACAAACCAATCTCTTGTATTCCTTCGTGCTCTCTGTGTTCTTCGTGGTAAAAAAACGGATCTCGTCGGCATGTTCCGTTAGCGCACGTACAGAACTAAAGATTGGTCATCCAACGATCCAATCTCTTGTAGTCCTGCGTGCACTCTGTGGCCTTAGTGATAAACCCTTTTTACTAGCCGCCAAAGATGCGGGTCAAATTGAAGGAGTCGTTGATCAGCACAGCTCCCATGAGACATAGCAACCCGAGGACTCCGATCATGGTGAGTTTCATCTGCAAGGCTTCGTTGACGGGCTTGCCGAGAGCTGCTTCAGCAATCAAAAACATCATGTGACCACCATCCAAAGCAGGGATCGGCAAGAAGTTCACGATGGCCAAATTGGCGCTGAGCATCACGAGAAACATCAGCAGCGGGGAGATACCTTTGGAAGCAGCATCGGTTGCCTCAACCGCGATCATCGCAGGGCCGCCGACGACGTTGAATGGCATCCGGCCTTTGACCAACAACTCCAAGAATTCGAGCACGTTCCCCATACGACGACGGATTTCGCTCAATCCCATTCCCAGAGCTGTGGCAACCGAATCCGCTTTGTGATGGAATTTCAGCGCGGTGAAGATCACGCCTCGCTCTGGCCAAAACCAATCGCTTTCGACGTGGATATCGAGCTGTGCTGAAGAAACCTTACCATCGCGTTCGAAGTTGACTTTGACCGGCATGCCTTCACGCATGTTTTGTGCGAGGTTGTGGAAGTACTGGCTGTTGTGACTTTTATCGACTGGCGTGGCCTTGAGCAGCTCGCTTGCACCATACAAGTATACTTTTTTGATGTATTCCTTTTCGGTGGGAGTGTTGGCGATAAACTCGATCTGAGTGATCACATCATCCACGGCGATTCCGCTTTTGGCAGCAAGCGACTTAGGCTCGATAGCGCTGACAATATTGGAAACGGCAAAGACGAGACCGGAGCCAGGGATTTCCAGACCCAATGGTGCGAGCGTACCTTCTGCTGTACTCACGACGAACTCGTCGGGAATAGTCCATTTCAGGTCGACTCGCGACTTATCTGCTTTTTCGATGGTTAGGCTGGCAGGTTTGCCATGCATTGCAGCGGCAGCGAGCACCAAGGTAAAGCTGTCTTCGATCGGTGCACCATTGAATGCGACGAGTGAGTCACCCTCTTGAATACCTGCTTGCGAGGCAGGCGATTCTTTGAGGACGGCTGTAACGGGGCCTGCTTTAAATCGGAGTCCAAAACTCTTCATGGGAATGGCAGGCCATTCGACGTCAACGTTTGTCTTGGTGTCTCCCTCGGTCCGCTCGACCTGGAGGGTAACCTTTTCATGCATCCTTGGGTGCATCTTTTCGTTGAGTTTGAATTCGAATGGGATATCGCTTAGCTTCGAAGCACTGAGGGGCGTACCGTTGATTCCTGTCACCTTGTCGTTTGCCTTTAAATCAGGCACGTAAGCTTCCGATTGGTTGAAACCAAGTTGGATGGATTTGGTAACGGTTTCTTTCTTGCCGACTTGGACGATCGCGGCGCTTCGCAATCCAAGTGTGAGATGTTGCAAACCCCGTTTTGGATCGGAGTGCACGGTGGTTCCCAAGAACTTCTTCTGGACCGCCTTTCCATCTCGGTCGAGTCCGATTTCGAGTTCTTTCTTGGCATCCCGCAGTCCATGAAAGAGGACGGACATAAACATATCTCGGAACGTGAGTTCGTTATCTTTGAGCGAATCCACTTGAACGACTTCATCGCCTGGCTGGATACCGTTTTTCCATGCCGGATCGCCTGGGAGCACTTCACCGACGACAGCAGGTTCGTACGGAACACCTTCACTACCGCTAAAGGCCCATGCGGCCATAAGAACGCCGAAGATCAGGTTCATAACGACCCCGGCGCTGATGATCACCATGCGAGCGCCGACGCTTTTAGCAGGAAAGGAACGGGGATCGAGCTTAATACGATCGGGGTCATCTGTGTTTGCGGTAGGGTTTTCGGTTCGTATGCGTTTCGCCTCTTCTTCGGCTCGGCGCGGGTCATCGTCTTGACCGAGCATTTTTACGTATCCACCCAAAGGAATAGCGCCGATACCATATTCGGTTTCGCCCCATTGAAAATGGACCAGTTTGGAGGGCAAACGAATCGGGCCGATTTTGATCGGGACGTCGAAACCGATGTAGAACTTTTCGCACTTCACTCCGAACGTCTTTGCGGCCAGAAAGTGCCCTAGCTCATGAACAAAGATAACGAAACCTAGCCCCAATGCGACGAGCATGATGTTGTAAAGACGTGTGCCCCACTGCGCTAGGACGCTCGGCTCGGGTACAGCTGATTCAACGGCCAACAATGAAGGGATGGAATCGAACCAAGTCATCGCCAACCCCTGTACCGTAGACAAGGTCGAGGTAAGCGAGGAAAAATCTTGGTTAAGGAAAAGGTCTAGCATTTGGTGTTTATCCATCTCTGAACTTCATTGCGTCCCCATTGATCGAGTTCAAATAACTCGGACAAAGTGGGAGTTGGTGAAAAGTGGTGATGATCGAGGATTTCGCGACAAATGGTTGCGATCTCAGTCAATTTTATCTTGTGATCAAGGAATAGTTGTACGGCCGCTTCATTGGCTGCGTTCAAAACGGCCCCGCAGGTTCCGCCTCGCTTTGCCACTTCGAATCCGAGCAGCAAAGCTGGATACCGTTCCGGGTCGGCAGGCTTCCAGTCCAATTGCATTGGCTTGGCCCAATCCATTTTGGGACTAGGGGAAGCGACCCGCTGCGGAAACGTCAGTGCATATTGAATTGGGAGCCGCATGTCAGGCGGACTCAACTGCCCAATCACGGAGCCGTCCTGGAATTCTACCATGGAATGGATAATGGATTGCGGATGGATAACCACCTCGATCTGATCTGGCTCCAATCCGAACAGCCATTTTGCTTCGATTACTTCCAAAGCTTTGTTCATCATGGTTGCCGAATCCACGGTTATTTTGCGGCCCATCTGCCAGGTCGGGTGGGATAGCGCATCGTCGACGGTGGCCTTGGAAAGTTTGTCGATTGGCCAATCTCGGAGAGGTCCACCGCTGGCGGTCAGGATGATGCGACGCAGGTCGGAGGGTTGGTGTCCCGATCGCAAACATTGAAAAATCGCGCTGTGCTCGCTATCGACAGGTAAAATCTCTGAGCCGCTGTTTTTTGCAGCTTCCATCATCAGCGAGCCAGAAACGACCAAGGATTCCTTGTTCGCCAACGCGAGACGTTTCCCAGCATGTGCAGCCGCCAAGGAGCTTTCCAAGCCGGCGATACCGACGATCGCCGCGACAACGATGTCCACTTCGTCACTTTGGACGAGCGAAACCAAGTGATCCATGCCCAATTTTCGATGGGTGGCGTCCTGGAGTTGGCTTCCGCGAGAGAACCATTCCGTCAGATTTGGAGTCTGTGGTCCCGTAACCACGGCATAGCGAGGTTGCGAGGCTTTTATTTGCTGTTCAAGAAGTTCGGTCTGCTGATGGCAGGAAATGGCCGTCAGGCGAAATTGAGCAGGATTGAAAGAAAGGACGTCTAAAGCAGCACGCCCGATGCTGCCTGTCGAGCCTAGAATGGCGACGTTACGGATTTGGCTCAACGAAATCATCTCCTGTGGGAGTCCATCCCTGGGAGGTAAAACCTGCAGAGTCGTTGCATCCGTCGCAAAACGTTCCAGCCTCTACACTTATCGTCAGGATTTTAGGATCAAGATCCAAAAACCTCAACCTCAAACACTGCCCAACCCTCTTCATCAGTGCATAATTACCCAACCGGCAGCATTTTGAAAATGCTGGCAATTTGGACGAGCACCTCTTTTGCCAGAAATGGCGCTACTTGAATGCCTGAACCTACTAAATCCGACAAAAAGCCTTCAGCAAACAACAATTCCAACCCCAATAATTCCTGGCTCATGTATGTAGTCTTCGGAACTTTGCTGGTTTTGGGGGCCACAAGTGTCGTCATGAGCTCGATGGTTCAGAGCATCCGATACCCCGAATTGATCCAGTTGATCGAGAACACTCGATACAAAAAGGACAATCCAACGGAGTTGGAAGATGGATTTGACGGCAAAATCGTCAGCACATCCGGCCAGACCAAATTTGAATACAGCAACATCCGCGATATCCGGGTCGACAACACATCGATCACCGGTGTTGTGGACGTGCGAACGACCGTCGATGGAAAGCAGAATCCACTACGCACCCGAGTCCATTTTGAGACCATCAAGGACGACTCGAACGACACGACCAGGCAGTTGCGTGAGAAGCTCGACCGAGCAAACATCACCTGGGAAAACAAACCTGGTCCTAGTCTGCTGACCCAATCCTTTTGGTTTTTTGTCCTGCCGTTGCTATTGGTATCGGCTGTGTTCATGTTTGTCATGCGACGGCTAGGCGGCGTGGGTTCACCAATGCAGTTTGGTCGCTCGCGAGGAAAGCTATACGCACACGAGGACGTCGGCATCACGTTCAACGATGTGGCAGGAATCGACGAAGCCGTAGAAGAGGTGCGTGAGATTGTCGACTTCTTGCGTCATCCAGAAAAGTACCAAAAGCTAGGTGGACGCATCCCTCGCGGTGTGCTCCTTGTTGGACCTCCAGGCACTGGAAAAACACTGCTCGCTAAGGCGATTGCGGGCGAGGCTGGTGTTCCATTCTATTCGCTTTCGGGTTCCGACTTCGTTGAGATGTTTGTCGGCGTCGGAGCGGCGCGTGTCCGCGATATGTTCCAACAAGCGACAGCAAAAGCCCCAAGCATCATCTTCATCGATGAGCTTGATGCGTTGGGAAAGAGCCGGGCTGGTAACATCCCAGGTTCCCACGACGAACGAGAACAAACCCTCAATGCATTGCTTGTTGAAATGGATGGCTTTGACGCCAATGCGGGAGTGATCGTCATGGCGGCGACCAACCGACCAGAGACGCTGGACCCCGCATTGCTTCGCGCGGGTCGATTCGACCGAAACGTGCTTGTGGATCGTCCTGACAAGCAAGGTCGAGAAGAGATTTTGAAGGTACACGTCAAGAATGTGAAGCTTGGAGCTAACGTGGAGTTAAAGCAAGTTGCTGCCATCACTCCAGGCTTCGTGGGCGCAGACCTCGCCAATCTGGTTAACGAAGCCGCTTTGCTTGCTGCCCGCAAAGGGAAAAGCGAAGTTGGACAAGAAGAATTCAATGACGGTGTCGAACGAGTCACTGCTGGTTTGGAAAAGAAGAAGCGGATCATGAGCGAAGACGAAAAGCGTCGCGTCGCTTATCACGAAGCGGGTCACGCGCTCGTCGCATACTCCCTGCCGAACACCGATCCTGTTCATAAGGTTTCCATTATCCCTCGAGGCATAGCTGCGTTGGGATACACCATGCAACGTCCGGAAGGGGACCGGTACCTGATGACCCAACCGGAACTCGAGGCGCAAATGCAAGTGCTCGTAGCCGGTACGATCACCGAGGAAATCGTTTTTCGGGACATTAGCACCGGAGCACAAAACGACTTGGAACGTACCACCAATATCGCCCGTGGGATGGTGATGGAGTACGGCATGAGTCGAATGGGTCGGGTCAATTATCGTGAAGGCAATCGTTCACCTTTCTTGGCAGGTGCAAGCGGTGAATCGTTCGGTCGAGAGTACTCCGAGCAAACCGCCCGCGAGATTGATCAAGAGGTCAAACGGCTCATCGATGAAGCCATACAGCGCACCAGGACGATTCTGAGCGAGCGACGCGCCGCTCTTGAGGCATTAGCCCAACGATTGATCGAGGTAGAGGTCGTCGATGCAGACGATTTAAAGCGGATCATGGACGCCACCATCGGAGGCCCTCGCGTGGTACCGGGAACCAGCGGTGTGACTGCGACATTGCCGGGTACTGTATCCGCGCCATCGAAAGACGCTGCAAACGGGTAATTTGCATCGGCGCAGAGGTTGGTTGCGCACTGCAAAACCGCCTGTAACGATTAAAACACCTCGGCCGAGCTAGAGTTCGGAAGGAATGGTAGGAACCGGTCGCTTGCCTCTCGCAGCGACCTACGGTTGCCTACCATGAGTTCACTTTTATCGAAAGTCGCACAGCTACGTACCCGGATCGTGGATCGTTCCTACGGTTGGACCGGCATCGAGATCGGGCGACATGCGATCCAATTAGCACAGATCGAGAAAGTCCGAGGCAATTTTCGGTTGTCTGCGATATGGACTGTCGAACATGCATGCAAAAGCAGCCCAGACGTTTCGGAGTCCGACGACATCCCCCCCGGGAATTTCGCGTGGGAGACTCCCGAAACGTTTTCTAAACATGGGATAGATGCCTTAACACTCGAACAACTCGACAATCTCAACGCGCTGTTTCGCGGCCGAAAATGCTCCGCGACCTTGAATGATGGCCTCATCGAATACCGCGAGTTGGAACTTCCTGAAGCGAGTCCAAGCGAATCGCAATCGATGGTTCACTCTGAGATCGCCATCGAAACCGCATGTGAGTTCGATGAGATCGTTACTGCATGCTGGAATTTACCCAAAGGCAATGCACGTTCCTCTTCGGTAAGTATGGGTGCCGTGTCGCTTCGCAAATCGACAGCCATGCGATTGGCCAATCAATTATTGTCCGTCGGCTTTGAATGCCAAACGTTAGACGCATTACCATGTGCCATGGCTCGCTCGTTGTCGATAATGAATCGCGAACCATCCTCGGTGTCGATGGCTATCGATCTTGGATACGAACAATCGACGTTGATCGTCATGGCAGGTGAGCAATTGGTGCTGACACGTTGCCTTCGGAATCAGGGCTTGCTCCAATTGCTTCATCAAATTGCGGCAACCTATGACGTCAGCCTATCCGACGCGAATGTTTTGTTGATCCAATCGGAATCGAAGCTTTCGAGTGATTCTCTCGGTTCCAATAATTCCCTCAGCGCATTGCATCAGCAGATCAATCGCATGTTGCAATCGCTCCGTCATGAGATAGAACGCACTCTCCGCTACTTGGATCGATCGTTGGGCATTACACGCCCTGCGCAACTCGTGTTGATGGGACACGGCTCGGCCATACCCAATATTGCGAGACTGATGGAAGGCAAGCTCGGCATCGCAACGATTCCATGGACCATGGAATATCGTAATGGGGAGGATGATTCAACGCACCTTGCACCATTTGCCGTCGCAGCAGGCCTGTCCTTGCTCGCATGGGAGGATGCCCAATGCATGTAAATCTGTTACCTACCTCGTTTGTCTGGCGACGATTGCTGACACACCGGTTGCGACAATGGGGTATTGCGCTTGGTGTTTTTGTTTTCCTAATGATATGTTCCAACATCCAGTTGTTTTCGAAATGGCTGCGATACAACAGTCAACTTCAAGAGACTCATGCCAGTGCTGAGCCTGTACGAGAATTGCAATCGCAACTCTTGCAATTGAATCTGGAATCGAAAAGCTTGCAGCATAAGATCGATCGACTTGATCGCGCGGTTGCTTCCGATCAGGTTGCATCCATTCTGGGAATTGTGGGAAAGGGAGCCACCATCGCTAAACCGCTTCAAATCCAAGAGTTCCATATCGTCGTCAACAGCAAACCCACACCGAATTCAGTTCAAAAAAACGGCGAAGCAAAATCAAGTTCTCAATCAGAACAATCCACTGCTGTAAATGCGACCGAAACGCATCTGACGCTTCGCGGGATCGCAGGCACCAGTGAATCGATTACTGAATTCATGCACTACTTGCAGTCACTCAATGTATTCCCGAATGTCGAGCTTCGCTCCACGAGTGAGAGGTTCGTATCCTCGCGCGTTATCCACGAATTTCAGTTGGAGTGCATCAGCCATGAGTAGTCGCGACTCCTCCGTTTCAAACATTCGGGCGAAGGATCGCTTGCTGAATCTTGTAATGGCGTTTCTCTTTCTCTCTTGTCTTGTTGGCTGCTACTTCCTTCGGCAAGCAATTGCAAGCGACTTTCAACGCATTGAGCAGGACACCTTGGAATGCTGTGAATTAGCAAATAGAGAGGGAGAGTGTCGCGAAACACTTCAGGCGGAGGTCCATCGCAATGAAGAGTTGCAGGTTCGATTGCAAAAATTGCTCAACAAATTCCCAAAGCGCGTAGATGACTCCGATGTTCTGTCCTCGTTTAGCGCAGTTTGCTTAGAATCCAAGATAAGTTTGAACCGCTTTCAACCCGCAAACACGGTAGACAACGGCGAGTACAAAACACGCTCGTTTAGTTTGCAACTAGAAGGGGACTTCAACGGACTCTTTCGATTTTTCGAATCCCTCGAAAACTTCTCCTACGCTCATCAAGTTTCGACAGCGAAGATCCTCGAGCCAAACCAAACAGGCGGAACGTGCCGATTGGATTTGGATCTAATCATCGTTTTTGATCACGTATGGAATACCCAAGCGAGCGTATCCAAATGAAGTCACTATTTGGGGTCTCTCATAACGCCAAAATCGCATTGATACCTGTACTCGCGGGCATACTCTATCTGGTTTTGCCCAAGTCCTCCACCAAGGATACAGCGGGAGCGGCCACACCTACTAAGGTCGCAACCGAATCGCATCGCCACAAGCGAACGATAAGGCCGCCAAATCCCGAAGCACATGCCAAAGAACCTATTGTATGGCCCGAGATTCGACTGGAAGATCTCTCAGGTGCGGATCCGTTTGATCGCCGACGCATGTTTCCCGAGCAGGCTATCGATCCGGCATCCGCAACGGACATCGAAAAGGAAACCTTTGTCAGTTTGAACGGCGAGGCAGGCGAAAACGCCAGCCCCTTCAAAACCATTGCCATCCAAGCGATTTACGAATCGCCACAAGGGGTGATCGCGATCATAGACGATCGCATGATTCACGTTGGAGATCGTTTGGAGGATGGTCGCGAGGTAGTTGGCATTTACTCCGATCACATTCAAGTCACAACGCAATCAATCGATTGACCTACTCCACATTGGGATTCGCGTTTGCGTATAATGGGTGTTCCCACCCACTCTCACCCTTTGGAGAAAAAGCGATGCTTTCCCGCTTCCTATTGTCTGCATTAACGGTCTCGACTCTCGCGATAGGTTGGACACCCAACATTCACGCGCAGGACTCTGCAGTAAAACCCTCTGCGCTTTCGACCGGATCGCGAGTAGCCATCATTGGCGACTCCATCACCGAGCAGAAACTCTATAGCAAATACATGGAAGCCTACTTGCTCGCGTGCTCAGGTGTATCGGACGTCCATGTCTTTCAATTTGGCTGGGGCGGAGAACAAGCGGGTGGCTTTGCAGCCCGAATGGATAACGACTTGACGGTTTTTCGGCCTACCGTTGCAACCCTTTGCTATGGCATGAACGACGGTGGTTATCAACCTTACCGTGACGAAATCGGAAAGAACTACGAAAACAACATGCGCAACATCCTTGCGAAACTCGACAAGATGAACGTCAAGTCCGTCGTCGTAGGTTCCCCGGGTGCCGTCGACACCAATTTCTTTCGACCTGGCCAAATGATGGGCGATACACCCTCGCACGTTGCGTACAACAACAACCTTTCCCATTTGCGAGATATTGATCGGACGTTGGCAACGGAAAAGAACCAACTGTTTGCAGACGTCCACGCAACGATGTTCGATGCCATGACCAAAGCTCAGGCCGTATTGGGTAAAGAATACGA